>JAKSBP010000144.1 GCA_022361035.1 Clostridia bacterium | reverse complement strand
CAATAAAATTTTAGAACGAACTGATAAGTTCGTGGGAAATTTTATGGCATTTGCTAAAGGCAAATAGACTTCCTTTTTATTATAAGCTCCGCTCCTCGATTTTAGCGTGCCTTGAACTTGGAAGTTTGTTAAAGCCTATCATCTTGTTAACTTTGTTAACAATCTGAGCGGTAAAACCGCTAAATATTTTTATTAAGTACAGTCCTTATATCACCTATCATATACAAAGAACCGCAGTATAAGACTAGGTCATCCTCCTTAGATATTTTTAATGACTTATCTACGGCATCATTTATATTCTCATATATTAATACTTCCTTATGGAAAGTTTTGATTTTCTCACCAAGTATATCAACAGAAATCGCCCTGGGGTTATTAGGCTTTGTAATAATAACCTTATCACTTAGGGGGATAATCTCATTTAATATACCCTCTACGTCCTTGTCTTCAAGAACTCCAATAACTACAATCAATTTGTTATATTTAAAGATTTCTTGTATAGATTTTTTCAAGGCTTTAGCTCCATGGGTATTGTGGGCTCCATCTAGAAGCAGTGTAGGTTTTCTTCTAATAACCTCTAACCTTCCGGGCCACCTTGCTTTTTTAAGACCATTTCTTATGGAAGCTTCTGAAACATTAAGGTTATTATGTCTACTTAAAATTTTAACAGCAGTTAATGCTACTACTGCGTTATTAACTTGGTGTTTTCCTAATAGTTTTATTTCTAAATCATGAAACTTTTCATCGGACAGCTCTACATCAAATTTAATGCTATATTCATCGTATTTCTTTATTATAATTGACTCAATAGGTGCAGCAAATAATTGGGACTCCCTTTCATTTGAAACCTCTTTTATTGTCTCCATAGCCTCTCTATCCTGTGGGTGAATAACGACTAAACCTCGATTCTTTATAATACCAGCCTTTTCATAGGCTATCTTACTCAAGGTATTACCAAGGTACTCCATATGATCGAAACCTATTGGCGTTATTACAGAAACTAAGGAATCTTCTATAACATTTGTAGAATCAAGTCTTCCTCCAAGGCCTACCTCAAGCACTACAAAGTTAACTTCTTGAAGCTTATAATAAAGCATTGCAATTGCTGTTACTATTTCAAATTCCGTAGGATGGGGTTTACCTTGGGATACCATAATATCTACCTTTGATTTTACAACTTCAGTAACCTCAGCTAAATCATCCTCTGGTATATTTTCCCCATTAATTCTAATTCTCTCTGTAAATTCTTCAAGATATGGTGAAGTAAATAAACCTACTTTATAGCCCTCCTCTAAAAGAATAGAATTTATGAAGGTTGAAGTTGAACCCTTTCCATTGGTGCCGGCAACATGTATAAACTTTAAACTTTTATGGGGATTTCCCATAAGTTCCAGTAGATACTTAATGTTGTCAAGACCAAGCTTGCTGCCAAATTTATACGTACTATGAATATAATCTAGAGCTTCATTATAATTCAAAATAGACCCTCCTTAATTTATACTCAGCCAAACTAAAAACTTGGTTCACCTTGTTGAAAAAGGCAACAAGATGAAAGGCTTCAGCCGAGCTAAAAAACTCGGCTAAGCAAAAACTACCTTAACTTATTTTTAGTGTACTCTAATCTTTCTAAAACTTTATCATACATTTCTTGATATTTATCTTTTTTCTGTTTTTCTTCTTCAATTAATTTTTCAGGTGCTTTACTAATAAATCCTTGATTAGATAATTTTTTATTAACTCTATCTAGTTCTTTCTGGAGTTTAGATTTTTCCTTTTCTAATCTTTCAAGTTCTTTTTCAAAGTCAACAAGCTCATCAAGGGGAATAAAGATTTCTGCCCCATCAATGCCAGCAGACACTACCTCTACTGGAACGTCCTTCTTATCTTCCTGAACTGTTACTTCAGAGGCATTGGCCAGAGTTATTAAATAATCTTTATTTTCTTCAATAATATTAAAAACATCTTTATTAGCTACAACAATTACTTTAGCCTTTCTAGATGGAACAACATTCATCTCTGCCCTAATATTTCTAATGTTTTTGATTGCATCCATTATTAATTCCATCTTCTTCTCTTCTAAGGGCTTAATCTTTTCCTCTAAAGTTTTGGGCCACTGAGATACTATTATACAACCTTTACTATTGGGTAAATGCCCCCATATCTCCTCAGTAATATATGGCATAAAGGGGTGTAAAAGCTTTAGTAAGCTCTCTAAAACCTCAAGTAATACGGTCTGAGCAGTTCTTTTAGAATTAAAATCCTGTCCGTATAATCTAGGCTTAACTAATTCTATATACCAATCACAATATTCACTCCATATAAAGTCATAAAGCTTCTGTGCCGCTATACCAAGCTCAAATTTTTCTAGGTTTACTGTAACTTGATCTATAACTGTATTTAATCTAGATAGTATCCATTCATCTGAAAGGGTTAGCTCTATTTTAAATTCCCCAGCTAGCTCCTCCTCATTTACGTTCATTAATACAAATCTTGAGGCATTCCAAAGCTTATTTGCAAAGTTTCTACTACTCTCTACCCTCTCCATATAAAATCTTATATCATTGCCTGGAGAGTTCCCTGTAGTCAACATAAATCTTAGGGCATCGGCGCCATATTCATTTATAATTTCTAAGGGATCTACACCATTCCCAAGGGATTTACTCATCTTTCTCCCTTGGGAATCTCTAAGTAAGCCATGTATAAATACGTGCTCAAATGGAACCTCTCCCATCAATTCTAAGGCTGAAAATACCATTCTAACTACCCAAAAGAATATGATATCATAGGCT
>JAKSBP010000060.1 GCA_022361035.1 Clostridia bacterium | reverse complement strand
GCGTGCTGAAACCAAGAGGCCGCAGCGTATAAAAAAGATGAAGTCTATTTGCTTTTAGCAAATACCATAAAATTTCCCACGAACTTATCAGTTCGCTCTAAAATTTTATTGACTAAGTTCTTGGTTTCAGCAACAACGAAGAAATTCGGTTTTCTCAAAAGTCTAAGATAGGGTTAACCCTATCTCTTACCATAAAACCCATAGTTATATACCTCTTCATCTTCTTTAAAGTAGTTTTCATACTTACCACCTTCATTTATAACATCGGATATCCTTTCATCAATCACTCTATATTTAAGTTTTTTTATTTCCTCCTTAACGTTACTTAAAATAAAGTTCTTTTTATACTCATCATTTATTAAGCTGTGGATACTGAACTTTTTAAAGAGAATATATCCTCCTAATAACAGTGCATCATCCTTTATATGATTATCTATAAGCTTTAATAAAAATTCTTGATGCTCAAAGCTGTAATTACTTGTTCCAGAGTAATCCAAGAGGAGGTCCACGGATTTGTCCCTTATGGGTATTTCCAAGAAATCGGAACATATAAAAATTACTCTTTTTTGACCTTCGGCTCCTTCAAGGATTTTTTTCAAAAACCTATGCTTATTAATGTCACGTTCCACTGCTATATATAATGAATCATCGGGTAAATCATTATAAACATATCTAAGTAGGAATCCAGCACCTGACCCCAACTCTAATATGACTTTATTTTTCAGTTCTTTAAACTGAAGCTTTTTATAATACCATTCCAATCCCTTATAGAGCTTATCAAGGTATTCTGGTGCAGTCTCATTTAAATATTCTGCTATTGAATGTTCTGTTATATAGAACTTGCCATCCCTATAGTTAAATTTATTTTCAATATAATCTAAATCATTATTAGTAAATAATATACCCTCTTTTATTGTATATTCATTACCACATTTACACCTAAGTTTTCCCTCTATTATTTGATTTTTTATTATATGTCCCTCATATAGGATTAAGTCCCCATTACACTTTAGGCATTTAAACAAATCTAAAGCTCCTATATCTATACCTATTGTAAAGTTTTCCTTATATTTCTTCGATGAAAGCTCCTTAATTCTATTCTCAAGTTTTAGTTTAGTATTTTGAAGAACCTCAATATCCTTAACTACTTTTTTATATTTATCTGTAAAAAATTGTTTATATATCTCAATCTCTTGATAGAGAGTAAGCTTTCCCAATCTTTTAAATAAAAAAATGGACTTTATCTCATTTAACGTAAATCCCATTTCCTTTAAGCTGAAAATATCATCTAAATCCTTTTTACAGCGTCTATCAAAATCATAATGACCCCCAACTTTTTCTGGTATAATTAATCCTAGTTCCATATAATGTCTTATGGTATCAATACTGACATCATTTTCAGATGAAAATTTTCCTATTTTCATTTTATCACCTATACTTTAAAAATTAGAATTCTGTTTATCTAAAATAAACAACGCTAAAATTTAAGATAAATTTGAAAGAAAACAATAAATTCCTCTACATTTTTTCTTTCAAATTTATTAATCCTTAAAGTTGTTTCACTATATATTATAACAATTTATTAAAGAGAAAATAAGAAATTAAAACAATATTAGATAGAATAGGTAATTTTATAGAAGAGTGACATACAAACTTAATAAACGAAAGCAGGCTCTGAGGTTTCCTTTAGAGCGATTTTTATGAATCTGTTTTACCTTCTATTACTTATCTATAAACAGATTTATTGCATGAGCCTAAAGGATTCTCTGTGGCTGCTGTAGTAAGTTAACTTTCTCTATCTCTCTTCTATACATACCACCATCCATTGATTATTCAGCCCTAAATTGTACCTTCTTTTGTATTTTTTATATCTCTAAATTTAAAAATTTTCTTTAAATCTAATTCAACAATTAATATACCCATAAATAACATAGCTCCACCTATATATCCCCTTGTTGTCAATGCTTCCCCTATAAATATATATGCAATGATGGCAGCAAAAACTGATTCTAAGGAGAAGATAAGGGCTGTATGGGTAGGTGTTGTGTGTTTTTGAGCGGTAGTTTGTACTATGTATGCGGCTGCTGTACAAAATACACTTAAACCTAAAACTGCAACCCATGATTCAGGGGTTGTGGGAAGCTTTGTATTTTCAATAAGTAGGGAAATTATAATGCTAAAAATTCCAACAAAGCCCAACTGTAGAATTCCGAGGGCTATTGAATCTACTTTCTTAGTAAATTTTTCTGTGACAATAATATGTAAAGCACATAATACTGCACATAGAATACATAATAGGTCTCCATAGTTTATTTTAATGTTTTCATTTATAGTTAAAAGAGCAATCCCAACTATAGCAAAACAAACACCAACTATAGCCTTATTTTCAGGTCTTTCTTTGAAAATCATAGCTGAAAAAATTGGAACCAACACCACTGTAAAGCCTATTAAAAAGCCAGCATTAGAAGTAGTAGTGTACCTCAGTGCAAAGGTCATAGAAGTAAAAACCCCTAATAAAATTATCCCTAGTATAAATGCATATTTGATAGTTTTTAAATCAGATTTTATTAAGTTTTTATAAAAAACTATTGCAGATAGGGAAAAGCCTATAATAAAACGCAATGCGGTTAAATTAAATTCTTGTAAATCGCTGAGTCCCATTTTAGTAAGTAGATAGGATGTCCCCCAAAATACTGTTACTATAAGTAGCATCAAATCAGCCTTTAGTTGTTTGTTCATAGCCTTTCTCCTCAATATCAAAGTTTTAACTCCTATAGAAAGAAAGTATACTATATATTTCCCGATTCGTAAAGCTTCCCTCTGCTACTAATGTTGAAGGTGTTTTTTGGGGGACATTAGTTAGTTAGCTCAATGTCTATTCTTTAGCCTTAAAGTGGATTACATGACTTTTAAAGTCTCCTGGAAAATGTGGAATTACAATTCCTAGATTCATCAATACATCACCATAATACTTCCTCTTTGTATAGGTATCTATATACTCCCTTCCTGAATCAAGGTATTTTAACCTTAAACGCCGCCTTGGCATATTTGGAGTTTTTAAAACCCTATAATAATAGAGAATAAATTCTGTTTTATCCCTATCTGTTATCATCCACGCTGTTTCATTTCCATGGAAGGGAGACTTTAATCTATAAAATTCTCCATATTGAATTAATTTTCTATTTGCCTTATACCATCTTATCTGCTCTCTTATTTCTTCCTTTTCCCCTTGGGATAGCTTTGTTAAGTCTAATTCATAGCCAAAGTTAGCTGACATAGCCACATCTCCACGAATTTTCAGATCAGTTACTCTACCGGTCTGATGATTGGGAATTATAGAAACATGGGCTCCCATGGCTGCTTGAGGATATGCCAGGGAGGTTCCATACTGTATACTTAGCCTAGATATGGCATCGGTGTTATCACTGGTCCAAGTCTGAGGCATATAAAAGAGCATTGCAGGGTCAAATCTCCCTCCACCTCCGCAGCAGCTTTCAAATAGTATCCTTGGAAATCTCTTTGTAAGTTCTTCAAGTATCCCATAAAGACCTAGGTAATATCTATGCTCCATCTGCCTTTGGTCTTCAGAGGATAATCCAATAGAATAAACATCGGTCATGCTTCTATTCATGTCCCATTTGACATATTCAATATTTGCACTTTCAAACAAATTCGTAAGTTTTTCCAATATATAATTACAAATTTCCCTCCTAGACAGGTCCAGGATTAACTGATTTCGTCCCTCGGATTTAGTCCTATTGGGAACATGGATACACCAATCGGGATGACTTCTATATAAATCACTATCCGGTGAAACCATCTCTGGTTCCACCCATATTCCAAACTTCATACCCAGTGAGTTTATCCTATGGGCCAAGCCCTCTATTCCGCTTGAAAGCTTTTCCCTATTGACTATCCAATCCCCTAGACTGGCCTTGTCGGAATTTCTTTTTCCAAACCATCCATCATCCAGTACAAATAGTTCTATCCCTAAATCTGCACCTTCCTTAGCAAGGCTAATTATTTTTTCTTCGTCAAAATCAAAGTAAGTAGCTTCCCAATTGTTCATTAAAATAGGTCTTTCCCTATCCTTATATTCTCCTCTAATAAGTCTTTCTTTATAGAAGGAATGTAGGAGTCTGCTCATTCCATTTAAACCTTCCTGAGAATAGGCCATGACTACCTCGGGACTCTCAAAGACTTCTCCAGGAAATAAATTCCATGAAAAGTTAAAGGGATTAAGACCCATAGTAAAACGCATTTGATTATAGGCATTTACTTCTATCAAAGACCTAAAGCTCCCACTATAAAGGAGATTAAATCCATATACCTGACCTTGAAATTCATCGGTATTCCTTCTAGCTAAAGCCACAAAGGGATTTTTATGGTGGCTGCTTGCCCCCCTTTTACTTTCAATTATATGGGTTCCCCTGCCAACGGGCTGTCTTACTATCTCGCGTTCCCTAACCCATGATCCAACTAATTGGATAAATTCAAATTCATTCTCTTCAAAGTCCATACATAGACTTGAAACATTATTTAACTTAATTTTTCCACAGCTCTTATTTTTAACCTCTACAAATCTAGTAATAATATCATAATCTTCATAGACACAATAATATAAGGATACTAGTAGACTCTCCACAGGGTCCCTTAAATCTATCCTAAGTGTTGATACCCTATCACCCTCCACAGCATAGGCAGACGGTAATGCCCTAAGACCTACCTTTTTTCCTACTATACTATGGCTTTCATAATATAACTCAGTTATCCTGCTGCCATTTTCATATTCAACCTCAATTGCTGGATTCCTGTAATCGGATTTCCCATAGAAGCCATATTCTTGATTAAGTGTATCCAAGGAATAGGTCTTATCTTCAATATCGGGATTAGGAGAAAAACTGTTAAAGTCCTCGTATATCACCATTTCATCCGTATTAGGGTCATTAATCTTTCCACCCCAATAGCCATGGACTAAGTATTTTCCCTTAAAAAGGCCAATTATGTAGCTGGTATTTTTTGTTTTTAAATGAAAGCATCCCTTATCTTCTATAAATTTAATCGACATATAATCACCCCTTAACTGCTCCTCCAATGGTTAAGGCCTTTTCAACTTGATTACTAAAAAATACATACATTATTACTGTAGGTAAGCTGGCAATAGCCATTGCAGCTCCCATTGCACCCCAATCCGTTGTAAACTGCCCCTGAAAAAACAGCAGCCCCAGGGGCAGCGTCTTCATGCTTTCCTCAGTAATTAGAATGAGGGCAATTGGAAATTCATTCCACGCCTGCAAAAATGTAAAGATTATAAGTGTTGATATGGCTGGTTTCAAATTTGGAACAATGATTTTAGAAAATGTTGTAAATATCCCCGCACCATCTATACAGGCGGCCTCTTCAAGTTCTATTGGTATGCTTCGTAAAAATCCATATAATACCATAGAAGAAAAGGCTAAGTTAAAGGCAGTATATGGAACTATTAAGGATAAATATCTATTAGAAAGGTTTAAATCCCTTACTAATATTGCCAATGGTATCAATATCGACTGAACCGGTATAAACATACCTATGGATACAAATATCCTTGCAACATTCTGACCCTTCCATTTCATTCTAGCCGTCGCATAGGCAAACATAGTGGCTAAAAGAATGGTTAAGGCAACTGTACATATTGATACAACTACACTGTTTAAAAAATACTTTGGAACATTATATTGTGTCAATGCCTTAAAGTAATTTTCTAATCGAAGGGTTGTAGGCGGACCAAAGGGATTTGATACAAATATCTCATCGTTATTTTTAAAGGAATAAAATATCATCCATACAATCGGGTAAAAAGATAATATTGCATATGCCCAGAGACATATTCTGTAAAAAATATTGCTAAACTTCAGTTTATTCTTTGTTTTACTATTTACGGCTCTTTCCATATTTACACCCCCTAATACACTATCCTTTCTCTTGCTATTAGCTTATTGATAACTATTGTGGCTATTAGACATTGAATTACTAAAAACGATGCCGAGGCCATACCATAGCCATATTCTCCTGCCCTGAAGGCTGAGGAATACATCATGTATGTCAATGTGTAGGTAGAAGTTCCCGGCCCACCATTTGTCATTATGAACATCTGGGTGAAGGCATTTAATCCTCCTGTAATTGCAAGTACTAAGCAAAAGCGGTAGGTTTCTGCCAACATGGGAATAGTAATCTTAAGATGGGCCTGAAGGGGAGATGCACCGTCAATTTGTGCCGCCTCATAGTAATGAGTAGGAATAGATTTTATCCCCGCAAGAATTAGGGCAAACTGATATCCTAAATATTGCCATGCATTGACAAATGCAACAACAAATATGGCATTATTCCTATCACTGAGCCAATCTTGGGAAAAATCTATTCCCAATATCTCAAATAGTTTATTTAACAATCCATATTCAGCATTAAATACGGACAACCATAACTGACATACTACAGTTACAGAAAGGACAACGGGTAGAAAATATACGATTCTAAAGAATCCTCCCGTCTTGGTTTTTATGTTAGATGCGGCAAATGCAAGTATAGTTCCTAATCCAATCTGATATATTGTTAGAAAGGTTGCAAATATCAATCCATTTTTAATTGAAGTTTCAAAGGTACTATCTTCAAAAAGTCTTGTATAGTTTTCTAGTGCAATAAAGGTCCCCTTACTTAAGCCATTCCATTCATAGAAGCTTTTTATAAATATCTGAATAAGGGGATAGAAAACAACTACTATAAATAATATCAAGGAGGGTAGAACAAATATTGCTATTGCCTTTTTATTTGAAAAGAATTTTTGCATAAATCAACCTCTTTCCTTTTAAGTGTAAAAGGGGATGTCCCGAAATGGTAAATTTCTATATTGCTTAAAATTACAGGAATTTGGCACATACATAAGTACTAGCCAAACTCCTGTAATTTCAAAGCCCTTAAGCTTCATTCATTCTGAAGCACCCCAGGACCAAGCTTATAAAATGGTTTTATGAGACAGCCCCTCTTTTATTTTTTAAGTCTTTCAACGGTTTTCTCTAATTCTTCAATAAATTCTTCCGGTGTATATCCTGGCGTCAACAAAAATTGTGATTGGTCTTCTATTGCTACTTTGAACTTAGGCTCTGTAAGGCCCCAGGCAAAGGCCGTTGTGCTTTTAATGTTCGGCAACTCATTGGCCAATTTCTCCATCATAGGTGGAAACTTCTCTATAGGCTCCAATGAAGGGTCTATTTTTAAAGCCAATAAGGGATTTGCCCTGTATAAATACTTAGCTTCACAGTACTTTTCCGACATAAAAGCGGCCACTTCCGCTGCTAAATCCTTATGTTCCGAGTAAGGAGATACGGCATACCCACCGGAGGCTGCTCCACCGGCAAAGGCATATTTTGCCTCTGGTTTTTCACTAAATACTGGATAGAACATCCAATCCACATTCTCTCCTAGCTTTTCAGTAGATGCTTGGATTTCCCACTGCCCATTAATAAACATGGCAGCCTTTCCTTCATAAAATAGGGATGCAGCTTGGTCATAGTTCATGTTTGTTGCACCATCGGCTAACAATCCCAGTTTTACTAATTCATGTAGTCGATTAGCTGCTTCTACATAGGACTTCTCCTTAGCACTACCCTTGCCTTCATCCAGCTTTTTAATTCCACCTGCCTCTAATCTAGTTGCAAAAACATCGTATAATGCAGTAGTTATCCATTTCTCCTTTGCAAAAATAGATAGGGGAATTATATCCACTTCTTTAAATTTAACAACTGCTTCCTTTAAATCCTCATAGGTCTCAGGTACTTTTACGCCATGCTCTTCAAATATTGCCTTATTGTAATATAGCAATACCAGTTCATTGCCTGCATATGGGAATGCATAGGCGTGACCGTCTTGATTCCATAGTAAATTTTCAGCACTTGGGTGTATCTTCTTATCAAAGCCTGTACTCTTGACATAATCATCTAAGACTAAAATATTATCTGATTCCTTTAAGGTCTTAATTTGAGATGTTCCTACTTGAAATATATCAGGCAAATTCCCGGTGGCAGCATATATCTGAAGCTTTTGTCCGTCATCCTGTGCTTGGATATCTAACTCCAGCTTCACATTTGGATATGCATCCTTTAACTGCTCTACAGCATAGTCATAGGGAATCCTTGTGTCATCATCGGAATATTGTGCATAAATTTTAAGAGTAATAACTTCCTCTTGATTCCCCTCCTTGTGAACGTTTTCCTTTGGAGCATTAGACTCCTCTGTTCCTGGAGAAGTACAGCCGATTGCAGTAAAAGCTATAATTACTACAACTATAAATAATGCCGTTAACTGTCTAAATTTCATTAATAATTTCCCCCTTAAAATTAATTTTCATAAAACCTTACTATCAATCTTCTAATCTAATCCTAATATTTTAACAATGTAAAATCTATGTAAAATTCGATACTAATTTGTATTTTTCAAAATTTTAATCCCCAGTATATCTATACTTGCTAGGGCTTATCCCAATATTTTTTTTAAATATTTTACTTAAATAGCTTGCATCATTGTATCCAACCATTTCTGCTATATGGGAAAGTTTATATTCCGTATTTCTAAGCATCTCCTTTACCTTATCCAGCCTTATCTTCGTTATATATTCATTAACCGTCATAGCTGTTTCCTTTTTAAATATACATCTTAAATAGGTTTCATTTATGTATTGGGATTTCGATACATCCTTTACTATAAGATTTTTTCTGGAATAATTCTCCTTTATATATTTCTTAGCACCCTCAGTTAGCTTATAGCTACGGGTATTTTCAAACTTTTTATAAAATTCTATTGTCCTTTTATAAAACTCAACTAATATTTCAAATTGATTATCTAAATTCTTTTCCCTAGTTTTTTCAAGGACGTAATCTCTATCCCCCAATACATCATTTATCTCCCTACGGGACTGGTATATATAGGAGAATAATAGGGATAAAAGTCCCTTATATATCATGTCAGTAAATTCATAGGCAACATTCTCCCTTTTCAGTTTCCTATAGGATAAGCTAAGTATATCCTTAATTGCTCTAAGGTCACCATTCATCAAATATTTTAGTATTAATTCATTGGTTTCCGCAGAATAAAATACATACTTCTTGCTCCTATTTGAAATCCTATTGTAATGAATGATTTTATTAGTGCCCACTTCAAAGCTGTATCTTATTGAACTGATTCCTTCCATATATGATTTTCTAATACCTTCAAGTCCACTATGAACCCTTCCTATACCTATGGTTATATCGAATTCTAAATGCTTGTTTATTAGCTTCATAAGTTTGCCGAGTTCATCCTCAGAAAAAACCTCCCTAACACCCTCATCCGTTTTGGATAAAATAATTATTCTACCCTCATAATCGGAGAATACAAAAATATCTGATTTAGATTCAAACCTCTGCTGAGTGAGGTTTATTATGGTGTTCTTCCATACATGATTATCTCCCTTAAGCTCTTCACTTTTATTAATCTCTATAACACAAAGAGCAAAATTCCCTAAGTCAAAGGCTATTCCAAGCTTTGAAAGGCCCTCTTTAATCTCTTCATCCTTTCTAATATTCTCCCTATAAATTAACTGTTGAAGGAAAAGCTCTAGTAATTTCCTCTCCTTATTTTCTCTTTGAGCTTCCTCTTCATAGGCTTTATTAATATTATCTTTAACCTTGAGAAGGGTTAGGATAAGTTCTTCCTTTTCAAAGGGCTTAACTATATAATCACAGACGCCTATGGTTAAGGCTTTCCTCGCATATTCAAATTCACTATGGGCTGTAATTAATACCACTCCCATGTCGGGATACTCCTTTAATAATTTTTCTGATAGTTCAAGACCATCCATAAGGGGCATATTAATGTCAGTTAAAAGTATATCCGGTGGACTTTCCTTAACCTTTTCCAAAGCTTCCAAACCATTCCTTGCTTCATTACAAACGTTAAGCCCATATTTCTCCCAATCAATGTTTTTTCTTAAATATTCTCTAAAAATAGGTCTATCATCAACAATCATAACTTTAATCAATTCATATCCCCCTCTATCTTTGGTAATACAATTTTAACTGTTGTCCCCTGGTTTTCTTTAGAAGTAATTTTAAATTGGGCTTCTTCTCCAAAATATAGGGACAGCCTATTTTTCACGCTAAACAAGCCAAAGTGTTCTCTATTCTTACTTAAAGGGCAATTGACCCTACTGAGCACTTCTGCTTTCATACCTATACCGTCATCCTGTACTAAAATTTCTATCTTGTCACCAATAGATTTACCTGATATTTTTAGTTTCCCCAATCTATCCCTAGGCTTTAAGCCATGATAAATCCCATTTTCTACTAGGGGCTGCAGTGTCAATTTCATTATGTTATATTTTAGGATTTCATCCTCCACTTCAATCCTATATTCAAATACATCACTGTATTTGAGACTTTGAATATACAAATAATCTTCTAGGGCAGATATTTCTTCACTTATGGATATAATCTGTCTTCCACTACTCAGGGTTCCCCGGTAAAAATCAGCCAAGGATTTTGTTGCCTTTAGAGTTTCCCTTTTCATATTCATTTCAGTTAACATATATATAACATCCAATGTATTATATAAAAAATGGGGTTTAATCTGCTGTTGTATCAAGGCAAATTCATATTCCCTTTTTTGTTTTTCCTCCTCCTCAACTTTTTTAAGGAGCTTCTTTATTTGGGCGGCCATTTTATTAAAGGTTCTTAGAAACATGCCTATCTCATCATTACCCTCCACATCAAAATATACGTCGAAGTTACCTTGCCCTACTAATTTCATCTTTTCCCTTACCTTATTAATGGGATGGGCTATTAAATAGGACAGCAGCCTAGCTCCAATTATTTCTACTATTATACTTATTACTAGGGTTACAATTATCAGCATCGTAATTTTCGATAGGTCCCTTGTTAGTAATTCTAGGTTTACGCTTCCAACTAAACTCCATTTTTCAAAGCCAAGGGGTACATTTACAACGAGATGCTCCGAATTATCTATATAGGTTATTATTGACTCTTCTCTATTACCTACTATAGGTTTTATATCATCATTACCTATTTCAGAATATAGCTTGCTGTTATCCTTGGCTGAAATTATCTTACCCTCCTCTACTAGGAAGTACTCGATTTCTTGATCTTCAAATATGGAAGAAAATGTATCTTCTGATACATTTAGAAATAAATAACCCAGAGTCTGACCACTTCTTATATGAATAACTTTTTTACCCATAGTCATTATTGTTCTATCAGGATTACGTTTTTTTAGGTTAATTTTATCCATATCAACCCATATGCTTCTTCCCGTACTTTCAAAGACATCTTTCATAATCTCTTCATTGTAATTTTTCTCAAAATCCTTTTTTAGCCTATAATCAGTAAAATAACCTTCTCCCCCAATATCCATAAACCCGATGGATTCAACCTCAGAAAATATTAGTTTAGCCTTATAGAGTTCTTCATAAATCTCAGTTCTTTTTTCAAAATCAGAAATACTGTAATTTTCATAATACTGGTCCATTAGACTATTTAAATTAATAGTCAGCATGTTAGAACAGTCATCTACATCATTTGCAATCTCTTCTATTCTATTAATGATTAATTTAGAGCTATCTATGACGTTTTTAAAACTGCTTTCTTCAACTCTAGCCCTGTATATACTGGAAATTATAATGGCTACAACAATAAGAGGAATTATGCTTAGGGGCAGATATATGCTTATTATTTTTTTATTGATTGGATAATCCTTTAATTTTATCATTTCAACACCATCTTTTGACTTAATCTTTTTTTAAAGCTATACTTAAAAAATAACTAATCTATTAGACACACTAAATATAAAAAAACCTGAAGAATTCTAATATTTTATTTAATTTACATACAAATTTTTTTAGAAAAAAATATTAAATTTCTAATTTTAGGGTTTATTACATTAAGTTAAGTATACTAAATTTGGGGAGGTATTTTATGAAAATTTTTGATATGAATAGTTCTTTTTATAAATTTGGGACATTAATTTTTGACCTAATGGTGTTAAACTTACTTTTTATCCTTTCAACTGCTATAGGTTTTGGATTTACCTTTGGAGTCTCCTTTATTGCTATGATCTATACGATCTATGAATCTATTAGAAAAGACCAAGGAAGGTTATTATACCATTTTGTTAAGAGTATAAAAACTAACCTTAAACAAGGGATACTTCTATCCATCATGATATCCGCATTATCCCTTTCAGCTACCTTGGTCATAAAAAATATATCAATATTTGAGAAGCACTCTACACTGATTTTAATTATTCAATACATACTATTATTTGAAACAAGTATTATATCCCTATATTTATTTCCTATGTTAGCGAAAATTCAAATGAACAGTAAAGAGGCCATAGTGAACTCCTTTTTCCTGGCTCATAGACATTTACTTACTTCTATCTCCTGTTTATCTCTAATTATTTTAAATTACTATATTATAAAATATATAAGTCCAGTATTTATTGTTCTTTCATTTGGGGGAACAGGTTATATCATCGAAAGATTAATATTAGAAAACATCATTATCGAGAAGTATGTATCTAAAGAATTAAAGGAAGAATTAAAAATTAGTAATCACTTTGATTAACAAGGTCACTAAAAGTATGACATTGAAAAGTCGGAATTTTCTGATATTTTTCTATAGTCTCTTACAGTACCTAATCCAAACTAATTTTATATAGAGAGAATAAAGAGTAAATTTTTTAAATCTATTCTTACATTTCTATGATTAACATTTAACTTTGTTTATAATAGTTTCTGAACCGGAATATTTTCTATAAATTGTATTTAGATTAATATAAGACTTTAATTCCTTTATATACTCTTTACTATAAGAAGTAGCATTTTGAATTGATTTGTAAATTAATTCCTCCATGTCTTCTAAAATATCTATATCTTTAATTTGCAATACATATTCCCTTATGATATTAATTCCTTCGATAATGGATTTTTTATATATAAAATTGTCCTCAGCTTTATCAATTAGCTCCATTAACTTTTCAATTGCTTCTCCTACTTCTCCTTTTCTAATTAAAATTTGAACATAGGTTACGTAGTAAACAAACATATGGGATAAGTTTTCCCCATTAAGACACCTAAAGGCCAAATTAATATAATAAAGGGCTCTATCGTATTCTTCTAATACTTTGTAGACCTTTGCTATATTGTTAAATAAAAGGCTTTTATACAGGTCTTCTTCAAAAAAGTCTAAGGCCTTGCGATAGTATTCCATCGCCCTCCTATATTTTTTACGTCTTTCAAAGCTAACACCTATATTCATTATGGCATCACCCTTATCTATGCTTGTTTGAGCATATTTTAAGGATTTCTCAAATAATATCTCCGCTGAAGGATGGCGTTTTGTACTATTTTGTAACATTCCATATCGATAATAATGCAGATATATTGTTCTGTCATCAATTTCCTTAACTTCGTCCAATAACTTATCTACCTCCCTGAATAGCTTTCTTGATTCCTTATACTCACACTTATAAAAGTTCATTAGACCTAGCTCTGACTTCCATTTTACTAGATATTTATGAACCTTTACTGAATCAATAGCCGACTGAATAATCCCAATCCCCTTATCAATCTCATTTCTATAAAAATAATACATAGCAATGCTTCTCTGCATTTTTAACATGTCTAAATGCAAATTATTCTTAATGCATAACTCCTTCGCTCTCTCAAGGATACTTATATCTTCCTCTTCCTTATACATTTGAATATTTTCATGAATATTTTCGACCATTTCTTTAACCTGATCCTTTTCAGACTTTACTATTTCATGAAATCCTTTATCAAGAGCATTAAACAACTTAATTTTAAAAGTGTCTGATCCAATTCTTGCTTCTTTTAGATACTGCTTAACGGTCCGTGAATGCATTTCAATTTCATTAGCAAAGTTGTCAATATCACCAAATTTATCTATGATTACTTCCCTAACCTGCTTACCTGGTGACTTGATCTTTATGTGATTAAGACCTAATTTTTTCATTCATATCACCACTTTTTTAATAAATTTGTTTTATCATATATTTTATATGCTAATAAAAAAATTATGGGGGAGGGATTTATTTATATATGCCAATTTTTACACCGAAATACAAAAACCAACATATATTTATAATTTCTTCATAAATTTTACAATTCCTTCACGAATATGAAATTTTGTAATTTTTCTTAGAAAAAAATAAATCATGAAGGATTGCTACGGTGTAAAATAAGCCTATTTCCTTACTCTAATCACTTAAAAATTTATTTAGTATTTTGGAATTTTGTATGATTTTAAAAAATAAAAAGCCCATACTAGGACCCATCCACCGTTAGGCTTGTAGTTCTAAGTATAGGCTTATTTTTAGATAAATTATACTATATTTAGCTATTATACACTATGAGATTGCCTTAAATTATTGTCTTATAAATAATTTTTATAAGAAACGTAATACAATAATAAAGAGATTATTTATATATAATACTACTATAAATTTTTATATTATCTAATATATATTCTGTCAGACATAGTATTCCAAGGATAGTTTGAGGAAGTAGCTTTATAAGTAAAGTCTCCACTTTCAAACTCACTTGCATCCCACCAATAATAGAAACCATCAATTATTGAATCTCCATTCAGATCAACGTTTTCAATTTTTACTAAATCAAGAAGTGCTCCATTCATTTCTGCAAATTTATAATTACTATACCCTATTTGATATGTGATAACATAAAGCTCCTGACCACCATGATCTTGTATTGAGCTTAATTGGTGAGGCTCAAAAAATTCAAATTGAGGATAATTTGTAGAGATTGCTGCACGTACTTGTAAATACGTTAAAGGTGGAGCCGGACCCATTGGAGTAACAATATTATTAACCTTTTCTTCTTGAACAATAGGTATTTTTAGTAAAGATGTGTTGCCAATAGCCTTCTCATTTTGATTTCCTATACCTTCAGCAAATACTCCTACTGTCATGGTAAAGCAAATTATCAAAACCATTAGCATACCTATAATCTTTCTTTTCATAAGAATCCCCCCTAATAATAATATCTTTAAATGATATATTTCAAAAATCTGTTTGCTTAGTTCTTACCTCTAAATTCCAACTTTAACTTTTACAAGTTTTAATAGTAAATGATTTTTTGATTTGGAGGTCTTATATTATTCAACCTATTTCCAGCCCCTTTCTCTCAAAAAATTTTATTTAACAAGAGTTTAGCACATTATATGCTTCACTCAATTAAATATGTAAAGGATCGTTTTTATTTCGTTTTTACATATCTATATACTTACATATTTTTTATTTTTTTAAATTTTATTCAATTTTTTACTGTATTATGCATTTATATATATACTATTAATAAATATTAATTTTTATCTTTACTCATACACGAAATATAAACTACTCTTTTAATTAATAAATCTTTACATTTGCTAAATTAAGTATCTTCAAGAAAATAGGATTCTACTTCCAAGCTATATGCAATAAAATATGTCATAGATTTCTTAAAATTATTACATGAAAATGGCTAAGTTAATAAAGATAGATGGAACGAGTAAGTGTATAGGCTATTATCCTTGTATACTTATCTGCTCCGCTATAAATTAAAGAAGTAATTCTTTAGATAAGAGTGCAATTAAAATTACAACAAGTGATAATTTAAAGGGAGATTTTACAAATACAATTTGTTTAGCCTGTAAAGTAGAGGAACTTGCGTAGAAGTGTGTCTATATAAGGTCTTAGAAAATAAGGGGATAGTTCAATTTAGAAAGGAATTTCATAAGGATTGTCTATGGCTATGAGTTAATATTTGCATTGGTCAGCTATTTAGGAATAAATAGAACTGAAAACATTCTTAAGTTTATTGAAAAGGTTAAAGAGACGGGATTTGGTGCCATTTATAAGCGATGTAATACTAGATTGGGCTAAAAAAACATATGGGTTAAGTTATAGCCCTTGGTCACTTATCCATATATAAAGTCCTGTGTTTTTATTTTTAATTTAAGTGGGAAATATTAGACAGGTAGAAAATTCACTTTACTATATCTACTAATTCTCCCCCTGTCACTTCCACAAGCTTAGATACTCCAATTTCAATCTGAGCCCCTATTTTCCCGGCACTAACAATTATCTTTTCTAAAGGGGAAGCTGCAGAATCTATAAAGGTCCTATAACCCTTTTTCATTCCTATGGGTGAACAGCCTCCACGTATGTAACCTGTAAGCTTTAAAATTTCTTTAACTGACACCATATCTATTTTCTTTTCTCCCGATACCCTTGCTCCT
>JAKSBP010000007.1 GCA_022361035.1 Clostridia bacterium | reverse complement strand
AGGGTGCTACCTTTTCTACATAAACTTCTGTGCCCTTAATTACACCCATATCCATAAGACGCCTTTTTATAGGTCCCTTAGCCCTTACCATGGCTATCTTTCCACTTTCTCCTGGCTTTAAACTTTTTAAAGTTTTCTCCATAAACTTCCTTCCTTTCACTTGTATACTTATACTAGCAAATTACATTATTTAGACTTAGTCTAATTTCATATTGATAATATTGTTGTTAATTTAGGCTATCTAAGACAAAAACATTTCGATAATAGAATGGACTATGAATATTTGGGAAAATTTTTTAAAAGATAATTAAACTATAAAGGATTGATAAGTTTTTCAAAACAACGTAGAATTTTTCATTATTTAATCTTAGAAAAATCCATCTCTAGCTTTGATGTAGGATAACTATAGATAAGATTTATGAAATTTGTTCTATAGTCAACATATTATGCCAACTCTACTAATATTTGCTGAGTTACCGCTCCACCTAAAACTAATCTTGAATCCCTTACATTTAGTATAAAGGCTCCGTTAGTATCATTAGATATAACCTTAATCTTTACTCCAGGGGTTAATCCCATATCCTGTAACCTCTTTTTCATTTTTGGTCCCCAGTTAATAGTCTTTAAAACTACTTCTTCACCTACACGTACCATAGATAAAGGCATATAAAAACCTCCTAATCATTATATAGATTTATTCTATATGAAAAAACTGATACTAATTATCATTTATTAGTTATACTATATATTAACTGATATATTTTATCAATATGTTTATGTATTTTTTTCACAAGACCCTTTAAAAACTCCTTTAACTTCTATTGACAAGAAAATAAACCTATCTTAAAATATAATTGATAATCATTATCATTTTCTTTGAATGAGGGGGTCTTAGATGCAAATAGATTCTAAAAATACTCGTGCAAAAACCCTGGAAGAAATTTATCTAGGGCTACAGCTAATGACAATATTATTTTCAATAATTATTTTAAAGTATTTTAGAAATAGCAGTTCGTTAGTAAAACAAAGAATCTTAACATACTTCTTTATTATTTATATACTATATGTACTAGTTCAATTTATCATCTTTATTAGAAAAGTTTACTTTAAAAACTCCATCAATAAAATATACCCTAACATTTTTTCAGCCTGCATCGACGGTATGTTTTTAATAGTTTTTTTCTCTTTATTCCCAAATTATTATCAGGTATTATTTCATCTCTTTTATATTTATATAATTTTGCAAACAATGCGTTTTCATAATAGAAACTCCTCTATATTTAGCACTTATATTTCCATTTTATACATAATCCTTGTTATAAAACAAAACCCAAAACTTCTGATATCCTTTGAAGTTTTTATCAATATATTTTTCTTCTATTTAATAAGCTATATATTATCATCTATTTTAAAAGAATTTAATCATATTGAATCTCAGCTCGAGTATATGTATAAAGAAATAGCCAATAAAAATATTTTACTTCAATCTATTGCTTCTAAGGATTATCTTACAAATATGTATAACCACAGAAGTTTTTACGATATTTTAGACAATACAATGAAATCTTCTGAACAAGATAACCTTCCTTTTTGCTTAGCCCTATTAGATATTGATGATTTTAAATTCGTTAATGATACCTTTGGTCACTTAGCCGGTGATATGGTTTTAAAGGAATTGTCTTCCATCATTCAAAATAAGACTAGAAATCAAGATATTGCAGCTAGATATGGAGGAGAAGAATTTGCAATTATTTTCCCTAATACCTGCCTTAAAGAAGCTAAAAAAATATGTGAAAAAATAAGGCAGCTTATAGAAAATCACACTTTTTCTATTGAGGATAAAAAAGTCAAAATTACAATTAGTGGAGGAATTGGAGAGGTTATAGTATCTGAAACCCTAGTTAAAGAACAAGCCCTTGTAAAGTATGTTGATAAATTATTATATGAAGCTAAAAATAATGGTAAAAATCAAATTAAATATAACTCCAATACCATCTGCATGATGTAAATTGGTCAAATTGAAATAAGGGGCTACTTTGAGACTGAGGATTTTTCAAATTTTCTTGTGTCTATTTCCTATTACAAAAATTACTCCAGGAAGCTTAAATTCAGTTAAGTAAAGGTGAAAATTTTATGATTGCCTAAAAAAATATTATAGCTTTCTCTATTATTTATTTTGATGGATTTATAAGCTGAAATTACAATTTAATTTTAGAAAAGCTCTATCTTTTACTTTCAAACTTTGTTTATTGTATATACAAATAAAAAGTGTATTTACTATCCCTCAAACAATAGTAAATACACTTTGCAATACTTTCTTTTCAGTATAAACTTAAAACTCCAACGATTTTTATAAGTCCCTATGCATTACACGACATCTCAACTAAAGCACTTTCTAAAGTCTGGAGGCTGCTGTTATGTAATCTTAAATTGGGAATATTTTTTTTCTTAGAAATTTTCATTGTAGTATTTACAAGTTTATGGGAAACTACATCGGTGAACATAAGTATGTAATCAGGATTTCCTATTCTCTTACATAGATCACCCTTCATCTTAGTAAAGACCTTTATTTTGTATCCATACTTCTTCCCTGTATCTCTATAAATTCTTTCCATTCGTTCATGACCGCCTATTATAACAATACTCATCACTTTTCACATCCTTTCACAATTGATAACGATTATCATTATTATTTACTATTTTATCAGAGTTTTTTTTATTGTCAAGTGTTTTTTCAAAACACTGAGACTGTTGACAAACCCGAATTTCTTCGTTGTTGCTTCAACCAAGAACCTTTCCGTATTTCTTTATACGCTACAGCCTCTCGGTTTCAGCACGCCTCGAACTTCGGATTTCTCAAAAGCCTATCATCTTGTTGACTTTGTCAACAATCTGAGTGTTTTTTCAAAACACCGTTATTTAGAACATTATATAAATTCAATCCATTAAAATATCTCTAATTCCATTTTCTTTTTTAGAATTTTTAAAATATTTCATCTTAATAAACAATAAAAAATAAAGCCTCAGCAATTAGTATGCTAAGACTTTATTTTTTTAAAAAGATTAATTTATATTAATTGTAATTCTTTACCTAAATTATTTAACACCAAATTGAATCATATAATTATATCCAAGATCAACTAAGTTTATTTTTTCAAAACCATATTCTAATGCTATGGATTCCATCTCTTCGGGAGATAAACGCATGTGTAGCGGAGGACCAAAGGGCTGTTCTTCTTTCTTGCAATTGACAATTGACAAACTTCCCTTCGGTTTTAAAACCCTATTAATTTCGCTAAATAGATTTTCCTTGTTTTTATGAAGTTCAATTCCATGGAGTACCGTAGCTATAAAGCAAATATCAATACTTCTATCATCAATTGGCAGTACATCAGTAATATCCGCCACCATAGCCTTGATATTTTTCAATCCATTAGAATCCGCCTTTTCTGCTAAATTAGTAACCAAATCCTCCCACATATCTAAAGCATATACCATTCCAGAGGCTCCTATCATTTTAGAGGCCTGGATTGTATAGTCCCCTGTTCCACAACCCATATCAAGAAAAGCTTGCCCCGGCTTAAGGTCCAGCTCGTCAAAAATCAGTTTCGGGTCCTGCATAGAAAAACTACTTGGCCCTTTATTATCTCCAAAAAAATGGCTGCCCCTACATCTTTTTTTGTTATGCATAATATCTTTACTCCTTTCAAGTTTAAAATCATTAAAATTAACTTGCAATCACTCTTATATAGATTCAGTTGACATTTAAAATGATGATTTTTATCATTTAAACTTGAAAATTATTATAATATAATTGAAATATAAATGTTGTATCTAGAGATACACTTACTAAAAATAATATTTTTTTAATTTTTATAATTCGAGGTGCTAAAATGGATAGATATATAGATGTATTATGTAGTTGTCCTCTATTTAAAGGAAAAGGAAAAGAAGAAATTAAAGATATTTTGTCTCTAACCACATATAAAATAAAGCATTACCAAAAAAATGATTTCATATTTAGGGCAGATCAAAGTCCTAAATATATAGGAATTATTTTAGAGGGCAGTATAGAAATACAAAACAATCTTGAGTCAGGAAAATTTTTCAACCTCCTTTACAAGAAAAAAGGAGAAGCCTTTGGAGGGTCATTAATTTTTTCTGATATTTCCATGTGTAAATTTGATATAGTTGCAAAAACCTCCTGTGATATTCTATTGATTTACAAAGAAAGCGTATTAGAAATACTTTTTAAAGATAGTGTTATTGCCCATAATATGTTGAGCTTATTTGCTAAAAGCATATTAGTGTTAAATAAAAAAATTGAATTGTTTTCCCATTCTTCAATTCAACAAAAAATAGCCTATTCCCTACTGTACAATATTAAACTTAACAATAATAATATTATTAAATTACCCTATTCAAAAAAGGATTGGGCAGAACATTTAAATGTGTCCCGTTCTTCCCTTTCTAGAGAATTAAAAAAGCTTAATGATAAGGGAGTCATCGAAGTTCATAACAAGACAATAAAGATTGTACAAGTAGATTATTTAGAGTCTATATTAGGAAATATATAGTTGAAAAAGGACAGTTCTTCTCCTATCTAATTTTCAAAAAACATCTTGAACCCCCATGATTTTTCAGCAAGGTTCAAGATGTTTTTATATGTAAAGCTATTTATATCTATAATTATTAATAGAAGAAGTATTCAGCCTCCAATATCAAAGCTGTTGTATATGAGAAATTTTTTGAGAAACTTCATTTATACATATCCTATAGGCAAAGTTTACAAAGGTTAGACCTTAGATAAACAACTTAGAAATTTATATACTCCTAAGATGTCCTTTTTATAAATTTTACTATGACATCAAAGGTGGCAGCCATCAAAATAGCTATTATAGACCAGGCAAAGACACCAGCAGTATTTAAGTTAGCCTTTTCAATTTGAAAGCTCGTACCGATGG
The DNA here is from genome assembly GCA_022361035.1 of Clostridia bacterium. Taxonomy (GTDB): domain Bacteria; phylum Bacillota; class Clostridia; order Peptostreptococcales; family Caminicellaceae; genus JAKSBP01. The sequence continues at coordinate 7,795 of JAKSBP010000007.1, read as the reverse complement.
AAATACGGGGTTGACTTAATACCTCGGCTGCAATAACAATTTTCACCATTAACCCCAATGCCGTAGATACTCCAGCCAATAGATATGATTTTATCGAGGGCAGATATATTTCCCTTATCATCTTCCATTTCCCAACTTTATAAACCTTGGCCATCTCTATTAAATCACTATCTATATTGACAATACCTTGCACCACATTCTCATACAATAATGGAAAGGCAACTAGAAGTCCAACTAAAATCGGTGCAAACTCAGATTCAAGCCATATAATTGCCAGTAAAATTACTGCCATAGTAGGAATAGCCTTAAATATAGTCACTATTGGCTTTAACCCATAATAAAGGGGTTCATAAAATCCAGCCATCACTCCTAATAGGATAGATGAAATAGATGTAATAGAAAATCCAATAACTATTCTCTTTAATGTATTATATACTGCAACAATAGATTCTGGGTCTTTAACAATCCTGATTAAAGCCACTATGGTTTCCTCCGGTGAAGGTATTATAATCGGCTTTCCAACCCATAGTGAAATAACCTTCCACAGTATAATTAAAATTCCAATTGATATTATAACATATGACTTGTTATTCCTAGGGTTATTTTTTAAGGTAGAAGCCCTCATCTGGTAATTTACCTCCTATTAACTCCGGCGAAAATCCAAATAAAGTTTTGTAGTATGCCTCAAGGTGCTCCTTTGAGTCACTTGCATTTTTATAGATTAAATTACTTCTGGTTACGGCTTTTTCAACTATCTTAGCATTTAAGCCCGTTTTTAATTCCTCACTGTATTCTCCAGCCTTAGTTGGATTTTCATTTACCCACTGAATACTCTCTTCATATTTTTCTAAAAAGGCTTCCACTATTTCTGGATGCTTTTCTACTAAGTTATTATTTATAACTACTCCTGCCTGTGGATAGCTGTCATTGCCCTTAGAAATCTTAGCCCACTCTTTTTGAAGGTCTAAAACAATTTTCGTCCCCTCTTTTTTTGTAAGGACCTTAGATAGCACAGGCTCTGGCATAATTGATACTGTACTTTTACCTGCAATAAATAGCTGTGCCAACTCCGTAGAACCATTTACATATTTAAATTTTACATCCTTATCGGGCTCAAGCCCATTCTCCTTCATCAAGGCTCTAAGGACAACATCTGGGGTCAGTCCCCTTCCAATCATATTTATCTCTTTGTCCCTTAAATCCTCCCATCCCGTCAATTCTTCACTGCTTACAATATATAAAACACCCCATATACCTGATGCAGCAAATTTATAATCTACTCCCTTGTTATACAGCTTTATTGCAAGATTTGTTGGCACAATTGCTATATCCGCTTCCTTAGACATTACCTTTGAAGCCATTAAATCAGGCGACTTCACACTTTCATATATTACTTCTATATTTTCTCCTAGGGAAGGCTTTTCCTTAAACATTTTAATCATACTTAATGTAGGTGTACCATTAGGGGCAGCTACATTTATTTTCACAGCTTCAGCAGTACCTACACCTACCCCAGAAGGACTTGAGATTTCTTTAGTATTTTCCTGGTTTGCAGCAGCTTCTTCATTTTTTCCTAATTCTGATTCTCCTTGATTTCCACAGCCTACCACCATCATCAAAATTAGCATCATAATTAGCATTAAACTAACTCTACTTTTCATTCTAATCCACTCCTTTTGTTATTTAATAAAATTCTATAAACTAACCTATTATATTAGTAAATAAAATCTATACCATATACAAATCTTTAAATAATTTAATATTTCTTTTTTTAGGGCTGAAATAATGGGGCTTGCTCATTTGATTCAACTAATATATCTATTATTTCATTACGGATTTCCGTTAAAGCCTTACTACTCAACTTTCTTTCCCTTTGACTAATTTTAATTTCAAAGGTTCTTATTATCCTCGCTGGTCTGTTTGACAATATAATAATCCTATTACCCAGCAGAAGGGCTTCATCGATTTCATGGGTTACAAAAAGTATTGAATTGCTGCTCTTCTCCCAAATTCCTATTAATTGGCTAATCATTTTTATTCTCAAGGTATAATCTAGGGATTTAAAGGGTTCATCCATTAATAGTAATTCTGAGTTATAATTAAAAGCCCTTGCTATAGAGCATCGCTGCTTCATGCCTCCACTAAGTTCATTTGGAAAACAATTTTCAAACCCTTCTAAACCAATATCTGAAATTAGCTTATGGAGTTCTTCAGGAGGAGTATCATCCTTAACAAACTTTATATTTTCATATAGGGTCTTCCAAGGTAATAATCGAGCTTCTTGAAAAACGTATCCGATTTTATCCGTATTTCTGTCAACACACCCTCTATTAGGAGGAGTTAAACCAGATATAATATTTAACATGGTAGATTTACCACAACCCGATGGTCCTAAAACACAAATTATCTCTTCTTTATCTATGGTAAATGAAATATCTTTTATAACCTCCATATCACCAAAGCTTTTACAGATTTTCTCTAATTGTACAATCATTTTTTTCTCCTAGATTCCTTATTTTTATATATAATAGATAAAATTCTGGATTTTCTCTTTATTTCCGCTATGTTTACTACCATCAAAGCATAGTTCAGTAATGGGATGCTTCAACTCTTTTTCGTGCTTTTCCTTTAAAAGCTTTACTATAGTTCCCGTATTTTCATACATTGAGCTTAAAACTAGTATCCCATTTATTACTTCTGGACATCTAAACTGTTTAACCATTCTATATCTACCATTTCCACCACAATATAGGGGTAGCTTAGAATCAGCTTCTTTCATCATTTCATCTAAATCCCTATCAAAGGGACTGTATTCCTTTAACTCTAATGAAATTTGCTCTATTATGTTTTCCAATTTGGTTAAATTATCCCTAAGACACCTATGGATACTTTTTTCTTTTTGTAAGTAATCTGACCATTTAAAATACATCATCTCTGAAATAGGCATATAATAGACCTTGTTTTTAAGCTCTAATTTTTCAAGCTGATAGTTATTTAAAATAGGATTAAAAACAACATTTATCTCTCCCAAGGCATATATGGATTTTTCATAGCTTTTTTTCAATATTTGTTTATAAATATGATTAGCCATAATAATCAATGCTTCTTTGTTAAAAGTTCCCTTTTCTATACTACTTAATATCCTTTTTAAATGGCTGTTGCGATGCTCCCTGTCTGAAACCATAATGAGGTCTCCTGCAATCAACGTCAATCCAAAATCTATCCCATACCTTTCATCTTCTAACAAATCCTCTATAAACGGAGATTCTACCCTTATGTCTTTATAGCCTGCCAACCTAATTTTTTGTTCTAGTAATCTACTATATTGACCAAAAGCTTCACTGCCTTCAGTTCTAGGTATCCATATACTTGCTTTCTTTGTCTCCATTTTTTCTATCTGCAAAAAAGTGTCTCCCAATAGACCTGTCAAAGATAGATACTCTTTGGACAGGCAGTATTTTTTACCCTTTTCTAAGGCTTTTTCATCGGTAGGTGAAATAATCCTAGTCTCAACACCCTTTTTTTGCAGCATTTTATGAAGCAGCTGGCTGTATGGATATAAATAGGGTATATACATATTGCCTTCAGGCTTCTTGTTATTATTTTTTACGTCTCCATAGTTCTTCCTCCCTCCACTATAGACTCTATTGGCTTTCAAGCTTTCCACAAAGGCCTCTAATCTAGTCGTAACACCCACATTTGATGCATGTTCGTCAACTTCTATATGAAGATAGGGCTTATCCCCCATTTCTTCCTTAAAATAATGACTTAGAATAGTATCAGGCCCACACCCATGATTGGTAAGATATATAGCATAAAGATTCTTACTTTCTTTTACAATTTTAGCCCCTGACAGAATATGTTGTCCGAAGGGCCAGTACATATTAGGATAATCTTCAGACAAATCGTAACTATGGGCAGGAAGATTAGATAAGGTTAGAACTTTATAACCCATAGACCTTAGTTTTTGTGGGATTTCCATATTAAGTCCTCTATCTGCTATTCCATAGGCCCTAGTAATTATGACAAAGGCCCTTTCTTCCTCTTTAAGACTGCTGATAATCTCCTTTCCCAAAGCCTCAACTTCTTCTTCAAATTCTTTAAATCTTTTCATACCCTTTGCTATGGCCAATTCAGTTTCTACATCCTTTTTACCGAGCTCCTTTCCTAAATCCATCAGGGTTTTCATCATATATTTTTTACCAAACTTAAAGGAAAGAGCTGGAGATAAAAGCTTGATACCCTTAGCCTCTAAATCCATCACCTGGGACACAATCTGGGGTGCAGTTTGCATATATACACATGCATAATCTTCCCTTACCTTAGATATTGGGTGCTTCATTCTATATAAACTTGGTAAAAATATATAGTCTACTCCCCTATTAATCAAGGTGGCCACATGGCCCTTTATAAGCTTTACAGGGTAGCAGGTTTCATCCAGTGAATATTCCTGACTCAAAGCAATAATCTCCCCATTGGTCTCTTTAGACAAGACAACATTAAAGCCCAGCTCTTTGAAAAATTCGTTAAATATAGGAAACAATTTGTGGATAAACAAAACCCTAGGGATTCCTACGGTCAGCTTTTTTCCATCGGCTTTCCCAGTGTATCCCTTTAAAAATAATTCCTCAATCTCATCTTCAATATTTCGTGTTTCATTGTATATAGCCTCTGGTCCTTTTCCGCTTTGAACCTTCTCCCTAGCCAATAGTGCCGCACCATAGGCTCCTGTAATGCTAAAGAATGGAGGTACTACAATTTTTCTATCAAGAACTGCCCTAAAGGCATTAACCACCCCCTGGTTGTGTGCTATTCCCCCTTGTAGAAAAACTTTATTTCCTATAGGCTTATTTGCCACTACTCTGTTTAAATAGTTATTGACAATAGAATAGCTGAGCCCCGCTGCAATATCTTCTTTCCTTCTTCCCTCCAATAGGGCCTTAGAAATATTTCCTTCTATGAAAACTGTACATCTATCTCCCAAGTTCAAAGGCCTACTTCCCTCTAGGGCAACTCCCTCATATTTCTCTAAGGCTATCCCCAACTTCTTAACTTGCTCTTCAATAAATGAACCTGTGCCAGCAGCACAAATTTTATTCATCTCAAAGTCAACGACCCTACCATCCTTTATGCTTATATATTTTGAATCTTGACCTCCTATTTCAAAGATCGTATCCACATCCTGATCTATCTCAATAGCTCCCTTTGCCTGGGCTGTAATCTCATTCACAATCAAATCTGCTCCAAATATCTCTCCAATCATATTTCTACCTGAACCCGTTGTTCCTATCCCTTTTATTTTAAGTCTATTTTGAAATTCCTCTAGAATAGACTTTATACCAAGCTTAGCGGCCCTCTTAGGATTTCCCTTGGTCCTTAAATACCTATAGGACAAAACATCTCTATTGCTGTCGATTAACACAAGATTTGTACTGGTAGAGCCTATATCTATTCCGATATAACCCTGAATAACTTCCTCCCTTGAAGGCTTACACATGTGTTTATCTAGACTATCTCCATTTCCATATTCTTTAAGGGGTCTATAAAAGATTGAATCCCTATTTTTTACTCCTACTTCCTCCATCTCTTTAAATAAAACCTGTAAATCCAAAAGCATCTCCTTATCCCTTGCCAATAAAGCTGTTCCTAGGGACGCTACATTAGAAGGGTCTTTGGGAACAACCATATCATCATCGGAGAATTGAAATATATCCTTCAATGCCCTTATAACACCTTCATTATACGCTACTCCACCTACAAACATCACGGGCCTTGATACTTTAATATACTGTACCACATTTGCTTTATAATTTCTAGCAAGGGCATAGGACAGCCCAAATAGAATATCCTCAATTTTTATGCCCTCTTGCTGATGGTGAATCATATCGGTCTTAGAAAATACACTGCACCGCCCTGCAATTCTAGGTATTTTTGAAGCTCTTTTAATATAGCTTGAATAATCCTTAAGTTCTATTCCCAGTCTTGATACCTGTTCTTCTAAAAAAGAACCTGTACCGGCTGAGCAGCTTGAATTCATAGAGAACTTTATATTTGCCTTGGAAGCCTTAGAAAAGCCTGTAATATATCTAGAGCTTTGGGCACCTATTTCTATGATGGATTTGATATTCTGATTTTTGTACATTACACCCTCAACCAAGGCGGAAATATCATTAATGCAATGTTTTTTTAGTAACTTCCCATGTTCTCCTGTAAACCCTATATAGCAAAGCTTTATATTAAATTTCTCACAGATATTATTTAATTCCAGCTTCAATAATCTATTTATATTTCCATGATGAAATACAAAGCTTTCAAAAACTTCTTCCTTTTTCTCATTTAATACTGTGGATTTTAATGTAGAATAGCCAATATCAATTCCAATGCTGTACATAGAACCCTCCGTTGATAACGATAATCTTTATCATTTACTTTTTTTTATCATTATAGTATAATAAATTAATATTTTCAGTATCTACAGCTACTTTTTTAGAAATTTGGAGGTCAATATGAAAAATTTTTTAAATGTACTTTGCGATTCCACTCTCTTCAAAAATACAACTGCAAATCAAATCCATAGGGCTCTAGCTTCAATTGAATATATTGTAAAATCCTATGAAAAGGGAGAGTTAATCTTTAGAGTTGACCAGACTACTAAGTATATTGGAATTATTTTAGAAGGGTCTATTGAAATACAAAAAAATCTGGCCTCTGGAAAAGCTATCAGTATTCTCAATAAGAAAAGGGGAGACTTATTTGGAGAGGGCTCTGTTTTTTCAAAAACAATTACATATCCCTGTAACATTTTTACAACAACCAAGAGCACAATCCTTCTCATATCTAAAGAAAATATGTTAAACTTGATAGCCAAGGATACTACCCTATTAAATAATTTTTTAAGTTCATTCGCAAATCGAGTGCTTTTATTAAATTTAAAAACTGAACTCCTCTCCTATTCATCCATTCAACAAAAAATCGCATTTTCACTACTATATCTTATGGATGAAATAAAGTCGATAATGTTGTGGTTTTACCCTATTCAAAAAAAGTATGGTCAGAGCATCTCAATGTATCACGACCATCCTTATTTAGGGAATTAAAAACATTATGCAATAAGAAGATTATCCATATTGAAAATAGAACTATTACCATTTTAATGGAAAATGACTTAGCAGAACTTTTGAATAATTAATTCTTTCATTTAAACCCTTAAAAATCTTTCATACTATACTGTACATTAAAATATGCAGCTCTATCTTTTCTTTATCTGATTTTAATACTTTTCTAATAATCCATGACCTAATTCAATATAATATATTATATTACAATAATTTTTTACCTAATTCTCATATTCTGCCAAGGGCTGATTGTCGTCAGAAATTTCATCCTATGTACATAATATGTAACACCTAAACTTGTAAAACACAATAAAATCACTACCCTATATTCCTCTATTATCCTTTAAAGTAGGAAATTTATCGTAGTATTATAAGATTTTTGTTTCATTTAACGATATACAGGGTATTTTATAACTGTTTGGAACTAATAACCACCCTAATATTCAATTTTACCTATTGACTTTAGGTGTCTATTATCATATAATTTAATTGATAATGAATATCATTTTCAATTAAATTATATTAGCACTTCAGAAAGTGCTCAGATTGTTAACAAAGTTAACAAGATGATAGGCTTTAACAAACTTCCAAGTTCAAGGCACGCTGAAATTGAGGAGCGGAGCTTGCTTCACTGCAAGTGAGCACCGGAGATTTTAGCAGTAACGCAGAAATTGGGAGTT
>JAKSBP010000216.1 GCA_022361035.1 Clostridia bacterium | reverse complement strand
GTGGGTAAGAAACTTAATAAACGAAAGCAGCCTCTGAGGTTTCCTTTTGAGCGATTTTTATGAATCTGTTTTACCTTCTATTACCCATCTATAAACAGATTTATAGCATGAGCCTAAAGGATTCTCTGTGGCTGATTGAGTACGTTAATATTCTCAATCACACATCTATACAATCAGAGCCTAACTAAAGCTTTCCTGTTCATTTCTTCTATCCTCAATCATAGAATAGACTACAGGAACAATAATGAGGGTAAGGATGGTTGCCATTATAAGACCAGATATTATGGCAACACCCATGGATTGAAAAAAGGGTCTATTTATAGTTAAAGGTAGAATACCCCCTATGGTAGTCAAAGTAGTAGCCATAACTGGCATAAATCTAGTTTTTCCAGTAGTTATGACGGCATCTTCCAATGAATGGCCGTGGCTTCTCAAGTAATTGATGTAATCTATTAAAATTATGGCGCCGTTTACAGCTATACCAACTAAGGAAACGAGACCCACAAAGGCGAAAAAGTCAAAATTGTTGCCTGTTATAAACAGTCCCGGCATAACACCTATTAAGGCCATAGGCACAGTAAGTAAAATTATTACAGGCTGTATTAAAGAATTAAATTGAATGACAAGTATTATATATACTAAAATAACAGCTATAACCATATTTATTATCATTTTTGTAAAGGTCTCGTTTAAGGTTTCTGATTCACCTCCAAACTTTATTTCTATATCTGAAGGTATACTGTAATCCTTAATTCTGTTTTGAAATTCCTTAAGGATTTCAGTTCCCACATATCCCTCCTCAAGATTTGAGTAAACCCTCAGTAATCTTTTAGAATCTTCATGCTCGATAGATTTTATACCCTCAACTTCCTCTAAAACAGCTATTTCTTCTAGGGGGACGGCTGCCATTTTAGAATTTAAAAAGTACATGCTTTTCATATCCTTTACCTTATTTAAACTATCATCTGACCTTTTAATAACTACATCAAACTCTTCACCATTATCCATGTACTTGGTCACATCCATGTCAGCACTATAATATCTTACATTGTAGGCTATATCCTTAGTTCTTATTCCCAATCTACCTGCTTTATCCTTATCTACCCTAACCACAAGTTGAGATACTCCTGTTCCTAGGGAAGTTTCCACATCCTCTGTCCCTTTGATGTTTTTAAGTATTCTTTTAAAGTCATTTGCAATTTTTTGAGCTTTATCCATATCTTTTCCAATAATTTTTATATCTACTGGGGCCCCCATAGGAGGAGCATCCTCTATTTCTGTTATAGTTATTTTAGCCCCAGGAATACCATCTATATTTTTTCTAAGATAATCTGCTATTTCCATACTGGTTCTCTTCCTATTTATTTTTGGAAGAAATTTTAACATTATTCTAGCCTGATTTTTATTTGGCACCATTTCATTGTTATAGGTCTGCCATATGTCTGCACCTAGGGTACCTGCATAGGTTATGTAATAATCTAATTCCTTTAGGGATTTAATCTGATTCTCTACCTCTGTTGCTATTTTTAGGGTATCCTCTAGGCTTTGAGAATTGGGAGTTTCTATATCGATGTACATAAGTCTCATATCTATTTCTCTAATCATATCTACCTTTAAAAGCCCTGTTCCTATTAATGATAAGGATAGTAATAGGGCTATTACCATTGATATAATTAGTTTTTTCTTTCTCTTTTTATTCTTCACTATCCAAGTAAGAAAAATGGAGTATCTATCTATAAGTTTTTTTGATAATTTTTCCTTGCCCTTAAATTGTTTTCTATACATTCCATAGGAGAATCCAATTGCTGCAATTAAAGATAATAGACCATATTTTCTAATACCTTCAAAATCATCGTTTTTAAAGGCTAAAACTGAAAGTACAAATACAAATATAACAGAAAAATATTTTTTGGTCTTATCATTAAAAATCCTTGATAGGTAATTATTTTCCTTATACTTCTTATTATCCTTAAGGAATATAGAGCTTATTGAAGGATTCACGGTGATAGCAATGAAAAAGGAAGCACTAAGGGCTAAAACAACAGTAACAGGCGTAGGTTTTAAAAAATCACCCATCATACCATCCACTAGGGCCAAGGGGATAAAGGCAGCTATAGTAGTAAGGGTAGAGGCCATTACAGCTGGGGCTACTTGATTGGTAGCTGCAATTGAAGCTTCTTTAGAGTTTATCCCTTGTTCCTTTAATCTTGCGATATTTTCCATAATAACAATACCGTTATCTACTAACATACCTAAGGCAAGTATGAGAGAAAATATAGTTATATTATTAATACTATAATCTATTACATCAAAAAGACCTAAAGTAGTAAATATAGCTAGGGGAATAACAATTGATACGATTAAGGCTTCGTTAAAACCTATGAAGAGGAATAATACTATTATTACTAGAAAGAACCCTGAAATTGCACTACTAATGACTAATCCTGTTTGCTCTTCAACAAAGTCACCCATACTAGAAGCCACTTCTACAGTAATACCTGATTGGGTGTAATCATGCTCCTTAAGTCGTTCTTTTATCTTATTACATAGTTTTATTACATGGGCTGAATTTTTCTTTTTTATAGATATGATAACTGCTTTTTCCGTGGTGTAGTTAACTTCTTCGTTGAAGCCCTTTCTAATATACATTTCCCTATCTTCAAAACTGTCCTTTATTTCTGAAATATCCCTGAGGAGCAAGTCTCCTTCTTTAGAGCTCCTTATAATTGTATATCCAATATCGTCTACATCTTCATATCTTCCCCTAGTCCTTATATTGTAGGATTTATCATCAAAGTCAATATTTCCACCGGGGAAGCTTATATTTTCTGAAGCTACGGCTTCCTTTACTTCGTAGAGGCTAACACCGTAGGCTGCAAGCTTGGCTGGATTGAGTCTTATTTGAATTTCCCTTTCTCTGCCCCCTAAAATATCAATTTCACCTATGTCATCTATGGACCTCAGGTCTTCTTTAATTTCTTCAGCATAGTCTTCAAGTATTTCCTCATCTAGGTTACCCCTTATGGATAGAACCATTATGGGACTATCACCGGTTTTTATAGTAGTAATAGAAGGAGACTCAGCACCGTGGGGGAGTTGTGGCCTCATTTCGTTTACTTTATCCCTTACTTCTCTAGCCTTATCGTCTATGTCTACATTCATTTGAAACTCTACGTTAACAAGGGAATAGCCGAAATTAGAAGAAGAGGTTATCTTTTTAATATCCCCTATGTTTTTTAATTTCTCCTCTATCTTATCTGTTATTAAACTCTCAACCTCCTCTGGTGAAGCACCAAAGTATAGTGTATTAACTTGAACCATAGGTATTTTAACTTCTGGATAGGATTCTACGGGAAGAGTTAAAAAAGATGATATACCCCATATTAAAATAGCTGCCATTATGAGATATATAACTCTATATTTATTAACGAACCAGGAAGCCCATTTGCCCAGAAAATTAAGAGGAGCTTCAAGTTCATGAATTTTTTTATTATCATAACTCATTTATAATCACTCCCAATTCTTGACTATTTCTACAGTATCATTGTCTTCTAAATACTCCATACCTCTATTTACTACTAAATCTCCATTTTTAATTCCTGAAACTATTTCTATATTGATACCATCATCTATACCCGTTGTCACAAAAGATTTAATAGCTTTCATTTCAGGGGATATTACATATACATAATTTTTTCCATCTTCTTTAATTATGGATTTTCTAGGAATTACTACGCAGTTCTTTTCTATTATAGGAATGTATACATTAGCAAACATCCCGGATTTAATATTTAAATTATTTTCAAAGGTTATTCTTACGGGATAGGTGCCGGTATAAGAATGGGCCATAGGGCTTACTCCTTCTATAATACCCTTAATATTTTCTTTAATAGAATCTATTTTTATACTTACCTGTTTACCTGATTGTAAGTAGTTGACTATATGTTCAGCTGCACTTATTTCTATCTTCATAGATTGATTTCCAGATATAATTAATGATGGCTTTTCAAAGTTATATCTTTCTCCTTTGTTTACATAGACCCTAGAAATTATCCCATTGATAGGGCTTTTTACCCTAAGGTCTGACATCTCCTTTTTAGCATTTTCAATTTGAGACTTTAAAGTATTTAAGCTGGCTAGACTCTCACTAATTTCTTCCTTTGAATTTCCTGATATAATATCGAAACTTTCTTTAGCTTTTCCATAGTCTATTTTTGAGTTTCTATAGGAATTCTTAATATTTAAAAAGTTTTGATTAGATATAGCACCTTCTTGATAAAGAGCTTTATAGTTTTCATAATCTTTTTTAAGACTTTCATAGTTTATCTTCGACTGCTCATATGTAGATTTTGTAATTCTGTAATCCTTATCTAAGGATGCCTCAGCCTGTATAAGCTGTTTTTTTAGAATATCAATCCTTCTTTTAACATCCTCTTCGTCGATTTCAAAGAGTATATCTCCTTGGGTAACTGTATCTCCTATTACATAATTAATCTTAGTAACCTTTCCCGATACTTTAGGATAAATCTCTATTTCATTTTGACTTTCAACTCTGCCGCTGAATCTTCTTATATCCTCAATTTTTTCTATTTTTGCTTTATGTACAGTTACATCGATATAGTTAGGATTAATTACTTCTTCATGGGAGCAACCGAAAAAGAGAATAGTTATTAATATCAAAAAAATTGTTACTCTTTTTATTTTCATGATTTATACCTCCAAAACTTTAATTATTAATGACCGGACGAACGGTCATATAAAAATAAAAAAATAATTTATTTTTTGAGGCCATTCAAAAACACATCCATAAAAACTTCATTAGCCTTTTCAAAATCATCATCCTCACCGAGGGTATGATAAACCCAAGAATGAAGCATTAATCCATCTAAGTAAGCAAATAGAGCAAGGGCTAATTTTTTCGTGTCTATATGGGAAGGAATAATACCCTTAGCCTTGCCTTCTTCCATAGCATTTTGCAATAAATTTCTGAACTGAAGAAATATATATTTTAAATCATCAAGAACCTCATCCACAGAACCATTTCTTAAATTTACTACTAATAGTTCTAAATAGGCAAGGAAGAAATCATTATTGTCTACTTTAAACATTTTCGTGGTTTCCTTTGCAAAGGTTTCTATTGCATCTATTGGCTTAGAGAAATCCATATTTTTTAAAAACATATTATCCATCATTTCAATACAGAATTGTTTAGTGGATTTAATTAATATATCTTTCTTAGATTCAAAGTACTCATATATAGTACCTTTCCCTATACCCGAGGCCTCGGCGATTTCTTTTATAGATACTTTATCATAGCCTTTTTGAGAAAATAGGTTTATAGCTACAAGACAGATTTCCCTTCTTCTTTCTTCTTTATCGACTATTTTAGGCATTAATTCACCACCTTTAGTAAAAGTTCTGATATACTCATGTGTGATTTTAACATATAAAGCTATATTATACAAGCTATGCATAACTATTCTACAATTAAAGTATATTTTTTACCGACCAAAAAGTCAATAAAAATAAGAAATATTTAAAAAGTTTTTAAATATCTTAAGGGGTTTATGGTTGTATGTATTACCCGGGAAATCGCAAATTTTTAATAAAGATAATATAAAAGATTATTTAGTAATTTTGATGGATAGTTTTATTAATTTATGTCTACTAAAATTTTCATGGGTATAAATTAAGTTTTAATATATGATAGAATAGTTATAAACTCAACAAGTCACAACATATTATATCTATCAAATAGTATAGAAAAGAGTTAAAGAACGTTATAAGAGATAATTTAAGAAGTCAATAGCTTTGTAAGATATAAAACTAGAAAGACATTCACAAAAGAAGGAGAATATAATGAGTAGATTAATATTAGCTGAGAAACCTTCCGTAGCTAGGAATATAGCCACAGCCCTTGGATGTAAGAATAGAAAAGATGGATATATTTCAGGCAATGGATATATTATAACTTGGGCCTTTGGACACTTGCTTCAGCTTTATGATTGTAAGGATTATGAGCCTAAAATGAAAACCTGGAGAATGGATTATTTTCCATATATACCTAAGCACTTCAAATATAAAGTTAAGACAAGTTCAAATAACAAGAATAAGCGGGACTTATGTGCATATAAACAGTTGAAGATTATAGACAGCCTTGTAAAAAGCAGTGATGTAACAGAGATTATTTCGGCTGTAGACTTTGATAGAGAAGGGGAAGTAATTAGCACCTTGATTTGGAACTATCTTAAAGTAAGAAAGCCTATATATAGGCTGCTTATAAACGAGTGGACTCCAGAAGAAATTCATAGGGGCATGGGAAATTTAAAAGCCAATCAAGAGATGAAAAATTTACAGGATGCAGGATTAAGTAGGCAATTAGCCGATTGGGCTATAGGAATAAATTTTACGTCTGCAGCAACCCTAAAATATGCTAGAGGTAAGGGAAATCTTTTAAATGTAGGTAGAGTTTTATTACCGACTCTTAAAATAATCTATGATAGGGATAAAGAAATTGAAAAGTTTATTCCTCAAGACTATTATAAGCTAAAAGTAAAATTTAATAGGGATGCTCTAGAATATGAAGGAGTATATTTTGAAGGAAAAATAGATAAATTTGATGATAAAGAAAAGCTAGAGGCCATATCAAAGGAGATAGAAAATAAAGAGGGAGATATAATTCAAAATAAAAAAGAAAGAAAAAGGCAATATCCCCCATTCTTATTTAATTTATCGAACCTTCAAGGATTTATAACTAACAAATATAAAGGGTGGACTTCCGATAAAGTATTAAAGATATCACAAGCTTTATATGAAAAGAAACTTATTACCTACCCAAGAACAGCAAGTATGGCCCTAGAAGAGAGTCTTAAAGATAGAGTTAAGAGGGTATTAAACACTTTAAAAAAGGGATTAGCCTATGAAAATGAAATTAAATTTAATACTTCATCAAGAATATTTAATAACAAAAAAGTAGAGAGCCACAGTGCTATTATTCCTACTTATGTTCTTCCAAAGAGCTTAAAGGAAGATGAGAAAAAGGTCTATAGTGCTATTAAGAATAGATTTATTGCTCAGTTTATGCCTGTAGCAGAATTTGACCATACTGAAATAATTACGAAAGTACAAACTAAAGATAAAGACAGACTATTTATTTCAAAGGGAAAGATTTTAGTTAAGGAAGGCTGGTTGAAGATAGAAGGAAGGAATAGTAAGGATGAATTGCTGCCCAATGTTGAGAAAGGGGATAGAGTGAAGGCTACAAAACCCAAGGTTGAGTGCAATAAAACAAAGCCCCCTAATCAGCATACGGAAAAGACTCTATTGAAAGTAATGGAGAATTGTGGTAAGAGGGTCTCACAGGAAGATACAGAAGAGATGTTAAAGTCTATTTTAAGCGGTTACTCAATTGGAACCCCTGCCACAAGGGCAGATACTATAAAAAGACTAAAGGCAGCAGATTATATAGGAACTAAAGGAAAATCTTTATATGTAAAGGATAAAGGGATTAAGCTCGTAGAGACCTTTCCTATTAGAGACCTATTCAACCTTGATTATACAGGGAGATTAGAGAAAACTTTATCTGATATAGAAAAGGGTAAATTTAAAAAGGAAGAGTTTTTAGATTATATTTTTAATTTCACCAGGGACGGGGTAAAAAAAATTATAGAGGATAAGGATAGAATAATTGTAGATATAAATGATAAAGAAGAAAGTAAAGGTAAAGAAGGTGTAGAAATCCTTGGTAAGTGTCCCCAGTGTGGACATAGCATTATTGAAGGAAAAAGGGGATTTGGATGCAGCAATTGGAAAAATGGATGTCAGTTTGTTATTTGGAAGAATGATAAATATTTAGCTTCAATGAAGAAAAAGCCCACTAAGACAATGGTGAAAAAGCTATTAGCAAAGGGCAGAGTGGAGGTAAAGGGTTTAATAAGTAAAAAGGGTAATAAGTTCGATGCTATTTTAGCCTATGAGAAAAATAAGGACAATAACTATTTTAGTTGGAAAATGGACTTTGAGAAAAAATGATATATGGAAAAATTCTTATTTTATTTAGATAGGGATAAGATTACAAAGAAGTAAGTGAAAGAGTAATCTTAGTTGTTTTTACAGTTGAATAATATTAATTATCTAGTTATAATAAAAAGCTGAGGCATTAAATATATATTGCTTCAGCTATATTTATTTTCATTGGAGTGACTTATCATGATGGGAAAAACTCACTATTCGTTGGGAATCTTATATTATCTTTTATTCTGCATGATACAAGGATTTAGTTTAGCAAATTTTCCTAATGGCAAAATAATGATTATAGGAATGTTAGGGGCAGCACTTGGAGCCATATTTCCAGATGCTGATTCAGATCATAGTCTAATAAACAATAGAAATCCAGTTTTCAAGGTTTCTAATAAAATTATAAATTATTGGAGAGAATTACTTAAAAAAATATTTGCATTTATATTTTTTGCTATGCCCAGTATACTGATTATAATTTATATGTATAGAGAGAATTATTATTCAATAGGACTAATAATTCTTTCAACAATATTATTTATCTTAGCATTTAATGGAGTGAAAGTAGGAGAAAAAATCTATATACCGGTTTTAACCTATGTCTTAAAGTCGATTAATAGTGGTGCTGCAAAATTAAGAAAACTTTTTATGATGATTATATACTTGAGTATGGCCAGTGCTTCTATATATTTCAGTGGAGGAAACGTTGAAGGATTAATATGGGGTGTTATATTTATTTTTATAGCCATATTTCCACATAGGACTTTCTTACATTCCCCAGAGGGGATGATTATAGTAATTATTGGTGTAATGTATATAGAAAAAAGATTACAAATACCTAACATTTCTACAGCCTTTTCTATAGGTTATTTTAGTCACCTGTATTTAGCCGATATATTTACTAATAGTGGGGTACCTATATCAACTATACCACTAATACTGAGAAAATTAGGGATACATTCAGGGCTAAAAAAATATAAGTTCTATATGGTAGTCTATAACATTCTCAATAAAAAGTTATCTATTCCATTAATAAAAACGGGAAGTAAGCTTGGAAGCATAGTTGAAGGATTTTATGTTTTTTTCCTTTTTATATCTTTAATTTTGGTTATGACAAGGGGTTAATAGTTATAGCTTTATAATAAATAATATAAAAAACGTAATAAATGGTTTTGACCTTTGTTATGTTTTTATTTAATTTACCCTCTTATTTTAGTTCCTCTAGTTGGGAGTTATGATATTTACTTTTCACTTAAAAATAGGAATAATATAATAAACATTACAAAAGATAATGAAGAAAAACGAAAGAGGAGGATGAAAATGAGGGAGGATTTTATAAAGTCTAATGGAGAATTAAAGGAAAATGTTAATCTTAAGTTAGAAGATGTATTAAAAGAGATCGGTAAGGATGATGAACTGATTATAACAATGGACAAAAGGGCTGCAGATAATTCTGCCCTATTATATGATATGCTCTGGGAAAATGGATTTGAAGTTTTGTCAAAGGGAGAGAATGATGGGGATAAGTATCATATAATAGTTCATAGGAAAAAGTAGGTAAAATGGCTTCTCTAGGATTTAAAAAATATATTTTATAATAAAAACTAAGGGGCATAGAGCCCCTTAGTTGAGGCTTTTGAGAAACCCGAATTTCTTCGTTGTTGCTTCAACCGAGAACCTTTACGTATTTCTTTATACGCTGCGGCCTCTCGGTTTCAGCACGCCTCGAACTTCGGATTTCTCAAAAGCCTATCATCTTGTTGACTTTGTCAACAATCTGAACTAAGGGGCATGGAGCCCCTTAGTTTTTGTTCAGGCTTCTCTCCTAGGAATACTCTACAATAAAATAATAAGATATGTTTAAGGATGATTTTAGAAAAAAGAGGGGAGTATATGTTAGATTTTGCATATTTTGTTATCGCAATTTTAACAGAATATTAACTTGTTGGATTTTATTAATAATCCAATCAATTAATAATAGGGATGTGATTACAAATGCTAAAATATCAATTGATATCAATGTTTTAGTTAACTTTCTATTTTTAATAATGTTGATTGAGGCTATTTCAATATACTTTACCACATACATTGTAATACAACTAAGCAAGATTCCAATGGCAAGGTTTTTAAATGAAATAATAAACATTTAATTATCCTCCTTTCCAAAGATAATAATTATGGGATTCCATATTTTTTTGTCCAAATGGATTATCCATGGTTATCACCCCCTTAAAGTGATATATTTTACTTAGCTTAGTGTAAAAAAAATACATATGTGGAAAGATATACCCCTCTATAATATAATTATATTACATATTAACAAAAAATTATTATGAAGATTGTATTAAAAATAAATGACAAAAAAACGGATTAAGACGGGGTTACAACCCTTTTATATTACAAAATATTATAAAGTTTGATATTGAAGTCTCTGAAAACTTTATCTTGGAGGAAGAACATTATATAATTATGCATATGTTGCATCTATAATATATTTTATTGCAAATTTTTACTAGAAATTCTATTATTTCTGGGAATTTTTAATGTAAGATTTTAAAAAGTAGATTATAATATATGTAGTGTCAGATTAAAATGTGAAGGATTTATTGTAATTTTAAAGGTTCTATTTAGTGCTTATTTTGCTAAAATACACAATGAGAATTATGTTTATCTAAGATTTCTAAAGGTCGATAGACTCCTTTGAATTATAAAAAATGAATAGGAATGGTGAAATATGTTATTGAATGATAAAAATGAAACTCTAAAAGAGATTGAACAAAGAGTTGTATTAGTAGGTATAAATTCGGGGAGAAGGGACGAACTTTCAATAGAGGATTCCATGGCAGAGCTTAAAGAACTGAGTAAAGCTGCTGGAGCTCAGGTTTTAGATATAGTCATTCAAAATAAAGCCAAGATAGATTCTACCTATTTTATTGGAAAGGGCAAAGCGGATGAAGTCAAAATGATATGTACAGCCCTCGATGCAAACACTGTTATTTTTAATGATGAACTATCTCCATCACAAATAAGAAATCTGGAAGAGGTATTAGAGGTTACCATCATAGATAGAACTACTTTGATTTTAGATATTTTTGCAAGGAGAGCTACCACTAGGGAAGCTAAATTACAAGTAGAGTTAGCTCAGTTAAGATATAGACTGCCAAGGTTAGTGGGACTTGGAAAGTCGCTATCTAGAACTGGTGGAGGAATTGGAACAAGGGGTCCAGGAGAACAGAAACTGGAGCTAGATAGAAGAAGGATACTTGATAGAATCAGTGATATAAAAGGACAGATAGAAGAAGTTAGAAAACATAGGGAAGTTCAAGGCGCTAAAAGAAAAAAGAATAAGATTCCTGTAGTCTCTTTGGTTGGATACACCAATGCAGGTAAATCAACCATCATGAATAAATTTCTTGACTTAAGTATAGAGGAATCAGAAAATAAAAAAGTTTACTCTGAGGATCTTTTATTTGCTACACTTGATACCTATCATAGAAGGATAGTCTTAGATGATAAAAAAGAATTTATTTTAATTGATACAATCGGTTTTGTAAGTAAACTACCTCACCATCTTGTAGAAGCATTTAAAGCAACCCTAGATGAAGTTGTAGAGGCCGATTTATTAGTCCATGTTGTAGACTCATCAAATGAAAATTATGAGATGCAGATTAATGTTACTAATGAAGTTTTAAGGGATTTAAATGCATTAAGTAAACCAATAATTTATGCCTTCAATAAATGTGATAAAGGGTCAAATAATGAAGCAGCAAGGCTTAAGGATTCGGTTCTAGTGTCGGCTTTAACAGGCTATGGTATTGAGGACTTAATAAAAGTAATTAAAGGGCAGTTATTTAAGGATATGAGAAAATGTAGGATGTTAATTCCCTTTGAAAAGGGTAAAATATTTTCATATTTAAATGAGAAGGCTAAGATATACAATGTTAAATACGAAGCTAATGGTACATATTTAGAAACGGAGTTAAATGAAGCAGATTTTAATAGATATAGAGAATATGTTATAGAAGAGTAGATGAGGATGTAAAAGGTATGTAGCCATAGATATTTTTATAGGAACATCATGGGATAGAGTAGAAGGGGTATAAAAGTAGATAGTCTATATAAAAAATATTCAATAAGGGTGAAATAAAAAGAGTCTACTTAGATTGTATAAAGGGAAGTTAGTTAAGTAGACTCTTTGTATTTTTTACTATGTCGGCAATATTATTATAAGAGTACAGTGTGGCCTTTGCAACAAGTGGTCTTCCGATTTTAATAAGTTTTAAACTTCTAGACAGATATCCTCCAAATTTCATCAAACCATTTACACTTAGCTGGGTATTGATTAGCATAAGGTCTCTCTCAGATTGTCCAAAAATTTTCCATGTATCCAGAACCACTGGTAATACAAAGTGTGCTATATATTTTCTACTCAATGTATATACTTTGTTTCCCTTATCATCGGTTCCTCTGAGGATTAATCTTCCACGATCCTTTTCTTCTAGTTGGTCATAGAAGGGTACATTTATTAAATCGTGATAGCTAGGTTTATTATCAATGGGCAGTAGTCCTAAATGCATAGCTGCTGCTGTAGATGAAGAGTGACATCCTGTAACACAGTGGTAAACAATATGCAAGTTAATCATCCTCTTTTATATAAATTTTCCCTTATCCTTTGAAAGGGTCTTCTTCAATATAGTATTTAACAAATTGCTTAGAAATATAAATTAATTTATTCCTTGGCAAAATAAGTATTTTAAAGATAATATGGCAAAGTAAAATTGTGTGATTGGTAGGTGATTCTATGTCTAAGGATTATAAAACCTTATTTCAATATGGTGAAGTGGAAGAAATTATTAATAAATCAAAGTTTATTGGCTATGCTAAACCTATAAATTCTGAAGAGGAAGCAATTGAATTTATTGAAAAAATAAAAAAGAAGCATTGGAGTGCTAACCATAACGTACCCGTATATTTAGTGGGCGAAAACAATGAAATACAAAGATATAGCGATGATGGTGAGCCATCGGGGACCGCAGGGGTGCCAGTATTGGAAATGCTTAAAAAAGAAGGAATAAAAAATTTAGTAGTTGTAGTAACTAGATATTTTGGTGGAATTAAACTAGGAACTGGAGGGTTAGTAAGGGCATATACCAGTGTGGCTAAATTAGCAATCAATGGAGCCAAGGTAGTGGAGAAGCTCCTTAATAACTTGTACCTAATAAGAATAGATTATACCCTTCATGGCAAGGTTCAAAATGAACTTATAAATAGTGAATACATAATTAAAGATACAGTTTACGATGATAAAGTGAATATTTTTGTCTATTGTAAACCTGAGAAAAGCAGTAAATTTATTAGTCAAATAACTGATATAACTAATGGTAGAGCTGAAATAGAGGAGAAGGAACAGGTGTATTTGACTATCTATGATGGAAAATTAATTGCTGATTGAAATATATGATAACTTATATTTTTTATGGGTATAATTCAAACAAAAGAATAATACTATTTTGAAAGGAGGAGACTAATTATTATGGATAATATAGAAAAAATAAAAGCAGAAATGCTGGATAAAAAAGTCTGGGCTGTAGTGGGAGCGACTCCAAGTGAATCGAAATTCGGCTATAAAATATACAAAAAATTAAAGGATAAGGGATACGAGGTTTATGGAATAAATCCAAAATACAACGATATAGATGGAGAAAAACTATATAAAAGCATATCAGATTTACCCGTTAAGCCCGATTGTGTAGATATGGTGGTTTCCCCTAAAGTGGGAAGACCAGTGGTTGAGGATATTGCCAAGGCAGGAATAGAATACGTCTGGTTTCAGCCCGGTACCTTCGATGAAGAGATGCTTGATTTAGCTGAGTCTAAAAAGCTAAGATACGTTTACTATGATTGTGTATTAGTTGAATTGGATAAATAAAATGAAAGAAGCCACATTGTTTATGTGGCTCAGATTGTTAACAAAGTTAACAAGATGATAGGCTTTAACAAACTTCCAAGTTCAAGGCACGCTGAAATTGAGGAGCGGAGCTTGCTTCACTGCAAGTGAGCACCGGAGATTTTAGCAGTAACGCAGAAATTGGGAGTT
>JAKSBP010000022.1 GCA_022361035.1 Clostridia bacterium | reverse complement strand
TTTGATATAGATATAAAAGCCATAATAAGTGAAGATATTGAACAGCTTTATAGGGTAGAGGGAAAAGAATATAAATTGTTGTACAAAATAGACGAGGAGTAAATCAAACCCTCGTCTATTAGTTTTTTGGGGCTTAATAGAGAGTTTCAAGCAAATTTTAATTTATACATATCAAAATATCCGGTGCTTCTTTGGCGTTTTGATGTGTATAAATTAAAGTTTTGACTGAATTCTTCAGTGGCCGCTAAAGTAAGTTAACATTCTCAATCACTCATCTATATACTTTTACATAGTTAATTAAAATTAACTTTTTAACAATATAGGTCAAGAAATAGACTGGGATAATATGATAACCTTTATATGGAGGTGAAGTAATGGATAATCAAGAACAGATAAAGATGGTAGAGAGAATGCAAAGTTACATTAATGATAATATCAACAAACCTATAACATTGTATGACCTTTCAAGGGTGGCTGGGTATTCCCCATGGCATAGTGCAAGGATATTTAAGCAGTTTACAGGAAAGACTGCATTTGAGTATATAAGGTCATTACGTTTATCTAAAGCAGCGATAAAACTGCGAGATGAGAATATAAAAGTGATAGATGTTGCCTTTGATTTTGTATTTCATTCCCATGAAGGATTCACACGGGCATTTTCTAAGGAATTTGGTATAACCCCTAAACGTTATACTAAGAACCCTCCTCCAATAAAATTATTTATACCCTATTCTGTTCGTGATTATTACCTAATAAATAGGAAGGGAGACAGAGAAATGGAGAAGAATCAAGATGTAAAAACTGTATTTGTGCAAGTAGTTGAGCGAGATGCAAGAAAATTAATTTTAAAAAGAGGAATAAAAGCAACCCATTACTTTGAATATTGTGATGAAGTCGGATGTGATGTTTGGGGAATACTTTCAAGTATTAAAGAAGCATTATACGAGCCAATGGGACTATGGCTACCTAAAAATATGGTAAAGCCGGGTACATCAATCTATGCACAAGGTGTAGAAGTACCAAGGAACTATAAAGGAATAATACCTGAAGGATTTGATATGATTGATTTGCAACCTTGCAAGATGATGGTTTTTCAAGGTCAACCATATGATGATGAAAAATTTGAGAAAGCTATAAGAGAACTAGGGAGTGTAATAGAAAGTTATGACCCCAAATTATATGGATTTGAGTGGGCAGAAGAAGATGCACCGAAATTTCAACTTGAACCATTAGGATATAGGGGATATATTGAGGCAAAGCCTGTAAGACAAATAAAGAGATAGTGTACAAAGCCTAGCACACAGATGAAAATATCTGTGTGTTTTTTTATAGAAAAAAGACGGTGGTGGAGGGAAGGGGAAGTAAGTTAACATTCTCAATCACTCATTTATATATTATTTGAGAATTACTTTAAATTTTAAATAAGGTAATTCTCTTTTTTCTATTTAAAAAAACCTAAAAGAATATCTTATTAAAGATAATTTAGATAGTGAACTAAGGTATTAGGTGTGCACTTTGTATATTATTACGGAATTTTAATAACCTCATGCACATTATGAAATGTGATATCCTTTATTAAAAGGAATAATGTTTAGAAAATTTGCAAAATTGAGAAAAGAAGGAGGGTGGGGTAATGTCAAGACAGTATAAAATTGCTGTAATAAGGGTAGCAACCTTAGATAATGAAGAAAGATTAAGCCAACATGGGAGACTTATTGAAAAGTATTTTCCAGATATAATCACTAAATCATACTGTATACAAGACCAATATAATGGTGTACACGATGACGCTAGTCATGAAATTGCAACCGAAAAAATAGTTAATCTTGTAAAAGATATACAGGATGAATATGAGGGGATAGTAATTAGCTGTGCCGGAGATCCAGCAGTTGAAATATTAAAAAGAGAAATTGATATTCCAGTAGTTGGAGCAGGCCATTCTGTGGCTAGTTTTAGTTTGAATTTTGGAGAAAAAATAGGAGTATTAGGGATTAGGGAAGAAGCACCGGAAGTGATTGAAAGGATATTAGGGCATAAGCTTGTAGGGTCAGTAAAGCCGCAAAAAGTTAATAATACAAATGATTTACTCACAGACGAAGGTAGGCAGGAAGTTATAGAGTCTGCCCATGAGCTACAAAAAACTGGAGCCGATGCAATTGTTTTAGCTTGTACAGGTATGTCAACCATAGGAATAGCAAAGTTTTTAAATGAAAATCTACAGATTCCTGTTATAGACCCTGTATATTCGGAAGCCTTGGTTATAAGTAGTCTATGTAAATATAAAAGCCTTTTCTAATAGGAGGTAAGCTATGGAGAGTTACAAGCTCAAAATTACTAATGAAGTTGCACAGGCTGCTGTTTTGGGAGGTGCTTTCTTAGGTGGCGGCGGCGGTGGTTCTATAGAAAAAGGACTTAAAAACGCTAGGGAAGCCTTAGAATTGGGAGACTTATATCTAGTTTCACTTGATTATGTAAAAGATGATGACATAGTTATTACGGCTTCTGCCGTAGGTTCACCTGCATCTAAAGAACAGTATGTTACCCCTGAATACAATAAAAAATCATATAGAATTTTAAAGAAATTTTTATTAGACAATATCGGTGGAGTAATTACCAATGAAAATGGTGGAGGTTCCACTGTCAATGGTTGGATTCTATCTGCTGTGACAGGTATACCCCTTATAGATGCCCCCTGTAATGGGAGAGCACATCCAACTGCTACAATGGGCAGTATGGGCCTCAGTCAATTAGAAGGTTATAAAACTATACAAGTAGCACTAGGTGGAAATCCAGACAAGGGTAAATATATAGAAGCATTAGCAAAGGGCAATCTTAATTCAACTTCTGCAATAGTAAGGAAAGCGGCTGTAGAGTCTGGTGGATTAGTAACTGTACTAAGAAATCCAGTAAAGGCTGAGTATTTAAAAGAAAATTCTGCTGTCGGTGGATTGAAGCAAGCTATTGATATAGGAAATGTATTTTTAAAATATAAAGATGATATTGAAGCCATACTAGAGGAATTAAAGGAAATGATTTCTCTAGAGGTTGTTGCAAGAGGATTTGTTAAGAAATATGATATAAAAATTCAAGGTGGATTTGATGTAGGTCATGTAGTATGTAATTCAGCCAAGGGAGATTATGATTTAACCTTTTGGAATGAATATATGACTTTAGAATTTGATGGTCAAAGGCTAGCTACATTCCCAGATTTGATAGCTACATTAGATGGAAAAACTGGTAAAGTACTAACAAGTGCTGAGATAAAAGAAAAGGATAATATAATTGTAGTTAAAGTAGATAGAAGAAAACTAAAACTTGGAAGGGGAATGTTTGATAGGTCCCTTTTTAAGGAAGTTGAAGAGGTTTTGAATAAGGAACTTATAAAATATATTTTCTAGGAGGGGACTTAAAGGTGCTTAAACAGGTTATGGAAATCTATGAGCTATTAGATAAGGCAACTGCAAATGGGAGAGAGGTAGAGGAGTATTTAAGAAGTAGAGGTGCTGAAGATGTAGTTATACAAACAGTATCAGGAGAAAAAGGCAGTACTGATTTTATTAAAGTTTCTATAAAAGGTAGAGAAGGTAAGCTTTCAGGTGGAGATGCTCCAACATTAGGTGTTACTGGAAGGCTAGGGGGATTAGGTGCTAGACCTGAAATTTTAGGATTTGTTTCAGATGGTGATGGCGCCCTTACAGCATTATCTGTTGCATTAAAACTTGTAGATATGCAAAAAAATGGTGATGTCTTAAAGGGTGATGTTATAATTACTACCCATATTTGTCCAGATGCCCCAACTAGAGAACACTTTCCTGTAAGATTTATGGGTTCGCCAGTTGATATTGATACAATGAATAAGTTGGAAGTAACCGATGATATGAATGCAATATTATCTATTGATACTACAAAGGGTAATAAAGTTATTAATACTAGAGGATTTGCCATATCTAATACAGTTAAAGAAGGTTATATTCTAAAGGTAAGTAATGATTTAGCTGAAATTATGATGAGAGCAACGGGTAAATTGCCCTATGTATTTCCATTATCTCAGCAGGATATAACACCCTATGGCAATGGACTTTATCATTTAAACAGTATCTTACAACCTGCTGTTGCTACTGAAGCTCCCGTTGTAGGGGTAGCTATTACTACTGAAGTTCCTGTTCCAGGTTGTGCTACAGGTAGTACACATCTTACTGATATAGAGATGACTGGCAGGTTTGTAATAGAAGTTGCCAAGGATTTTGGAGAAAAGAGATGCAAATTCTATGATGAAGAAGAATATGAATTAATTCTTAAACTTTATGGAGATATGAAAAAATTTCAAACTAGGGGTGTGTAGTAAAAAATGAAAAAAATTCAGATTACACTTTTAGTGGAAGAATCAAAGGAACTTATTGCTAGAGCTATTATCAATCATAGGAATGTAAAGGAAAGTCTTATAGATGGAAAAGTGGTATTAAAAGGTGGTACAACAGTTTCAAGAATAAGTGAAAAAATTGTTGGTAAACCACTTATGATATGTGGAAGGATAACAGAAAGAGGGACCGTATCAACTTTAAATGAAAGAGAAAGTCCCCATACCTTGTTAATTGAAAAGAATAGGGTTACAAATATAGACGATATTTTAAATAAAGAATTTAGTAAGCTGACTGAAAAAGATATAGTTATTATTGGAGCAAACGCCTTAGATGCCTATGGAAACACAGCTATGATGGCTGGAAGTCCAGGTGGAGGAGATATTGGAAGGAATATGAGCTTTTTATATACGGAGGGCGTTAAGGTAATAATACCAGTAGGAATTGAAAAACTCATACCTGGAAATATAAATGAAATAATTAAAAATTCCTCTAGGAAGGGCAAAGACTTTTCTTATGGAATGTCAGTAGGTCTGTTTCCAGTCTTTGGAGAAGTGATAACTGAAGTGGAAGCTATACAGCTTTTATCAGAGGTAAAATGTCAGGTTATTGGAGCAGGAGGACTAGATGGTGCTAATGGAAGCATTACATTAGAAATATGGGGAGAAAATGAGGAAGTAAGTAGGATATTAGAAATTATAAAAGATATTAAATCCTCTGAAATAAAGGTATCTGGAGATTTAAATTCCTTAGAGGAATGTAAAGCAGTATGTGAGTCCTGCAAATCCCATTTAGCTTGTGGATATAAAACAGGAAAAATCGAAGAGAAGAAGAAAAGGAAGCTTGGAGTTATTACTATAGGCCAATCTCCAAGAATAGACCTTACCCATGATATAAAGGATATCTTAAATAAAGACATGGACATAATTGAAGTAGGGGTACTAGATAAGTACACATATGAAGAGGTACTTGAAAAATTTAGACCAGATGATAATGAAGGTATTCTTGTTTCTAGAATGAGGGATGGCACGCAAGTATTGCTGGGTGAAGAAAAAGTTATAGATAAATTGCAAAGTTGTATTGATGAAATAGAGGAAAAGGTTGATATGGTCTTACTATTGTGTACTGGAAAATTTCCTAAGTTTAATCATAAAAAACCTTTAATAATTCCTCAAAAACTACTTCATTCAATAGTATCAAAATTAGATTCCCACAATAAAATTGGTATCATTATTCCAGATATAGGACAGAGAGAACAAATCAAAAAATTCTGGAGCTTTGTTGATGTAGATTTAGAAATTGAAGTAGCTTCACCCTATAAAGGGATGGGCGATATCCAAGAAGTTGCTAAAAGATTTAAGGATAAACCTATCAACTATATCGTCTTAGATTGTATGGGTTATTCAGTAGAGATGAAAAAAATAGTAGCTAAAGAGGCAGATAAAATTGTTATATTACCTAGAACTTTGATTACTAGAGTTATCAATGAGTTAGCAAATCAATAATTTAACCTGGTGGCATTCTTAGAAAAAGCTAAAAAAAGCAACACAATCGCACATTGAGTTGCTTTTTTTATACAATTTTCTTTAAGGCTTATTAAGCTTTAAAGCTAGTTATCTCTATAAAAAATATAAGGAGGAGAAAAGCGTGGAAAAGAATGAAAAAGTAAGAGCAAAACATCCCTCGCCATTTGAGTTTGGTACGCTGATACTTATAATTTTATTATCAGCTTTGGGAGCTATTGTAGGGCTTGAATTAATTACAAGATTAGGTACCACCCCTAATACATCAATTATTGGTGCATTAGTGGCAATCGTATTGGCTCAAGTACCATTTGCATTTTTAAGAAAGTATAAAGATGTAAATAGACAAAACTTATTACAAACTGCTATTTCAGGTGCTACATTTTCAGCAGCTAACGGACTTATGTTACCTATTGGTATAGTATTCTTAATGGGCAGGTCAGACTTAATATGGCCAATGTTAATAGGAGTTGCTTTGGCAGTGATTACAGATGCTACTATTCTTTATTTCTCCTTTGACTCTAAGGCTTTTCCAGCCCAAGGGGCATGGCCTCCAGGTATTGCAACAGCTGAATCCATCAAGACCGCCGCAGAAAAAGGTAAGAGTGGCTTTATACTCATTGCAGGTATAGTTGGTGGTGCCACAGGTAAATACTTTGGTATTCCTATGGATATTTTAGGTGTTGCCTTCATTGGTAATGCCTTTGCCCTTACTGCATTTGGTATAGGCTTATTAACCAGAGGCTATGTCCCTGGACTTACAGGTATAGATTTAATGGAGCTCTATTTACCCCACGGTGTTATGATAGGTGCTGGTTTAGTTGCACTAGTTCAAATAATTAGGACTATAACGAGTGAAAAGGGTTCAGAAGATGCAGAAAAATATCAAGTAACTAGAAACGCAGCAGAGTTTAAGAAAGGTTTAGGAAGAGGTTATCTAGTATATGTTGGTATAGCTGCACTATTGGCTATTATAACTGGTTTAATAACGAAAATGTCAGTAGGTATGTTTATATTGTGGATAGTTTTTGCTGCCACTGCTGCTATCGTATCTGAATTAATAGTTGGTATCGCAGCTATGTACTCAGGTTGGTTCCCCGCATTTGCTACTGCATTGATATTCTTAGTATTAGGTATGTTAATTGGATTTCCCCCGCTGGCATTGGCAATACTAGTAGGCTTTACAGCTTCTACTGGTCCAGCATTTGCTGATATGGCTTATGATTTCAAAGCAGGATGGGTTCTCAGAGGAGAAGGTAAGGACCCTGAATTTGAAAAGGAAGGTAGAAAGCAGCAATATATAGCAGAAATTATTGCGTTTATGGTTGCAATTTTAGTAGTTGGTCTTGTACATCAGTTCTACTTTGCCCAGGATTTAGTTCCTCCTGTGAATAGAGTTTATGTTGCTACTATTGAGGCCGGTACAAATCCAGAAGTAGCTAAATATTTATTATTATGGGCTATTCCTGGGGCTATTATCCAATTTATTGGTGGTCCATCAAGACAGTTAGGTGTACTTTTTGCTACAGGTTTATTAATTAAGTCCCCAATAGCAGGTATTACTGTGCTTATTGGTTTAGCAATTAGATGGCTAGTTCTTAAGATTAAAGGTAAAGAAGCCCAAGGTATGCTGTATATACTAGGTGCTGGTTCTATAGCAGGGTCCGCACTATTTAGCTTCTTTAAATCAACTATCAGGCTTGGTCAAATTAAATAGTATATAAAAAAAAGCTAAGGATTCCCTTAGCTTGAGGCTGTTGAGAAACCCGAATTTCTTCGTTGTTGCTGAAACCGAGAGACGTTACGTAGTCAATAAAATTTTATAACGAACTGATAAGTTCGTGGGAAATTTTATGGTATTTGCTAAAAGCAAATAGACTTCATCTTTTTTCTACGCTGCGGCCTCTCGGTTTCAGCACGCCTCGAACTTCGGATTTCTTAAAAGCCTATCATCTTGTTAACTTTGTTAACAATCTAAAGCTAAGGATTCCCTTAGCTTTTTTTTTAATAATATGATAAGATTTACATAAAATATCATATGTGGTG
>JAKSBP010000260.1 GCA_022361035.1 Clostridia bacterium | reverse complement strand
GTTTACAGATCAGGATTAGCCTGGTCTTTTTAAATTTCTATAAAATAAGCATAATGGATAATTTTAGGACATAAGAATTTACAAGAGAAGTTACTACTAATTATCTCAAGAAATATTTAGTACTTTTGTAATGCAAGCAAACACAATAATGATGAATAAACTAGCAGCAGAAGTAGCAATAGAAGTACAACAAAAAATGAATGAAATGGGAAAAGCAGAAAATACAAGTATTAGAATACCATTAGGAAATATATTTGGGAGTCAGTTACTGGCCCAATATGGACCAAGGGTAAAAGTGAAAGTTACTACACTGGGGCAGGTTAACGTAGATTTTTATACACAATTTGAACAATCGGGAATAAATCAAACGAGGCATAAGATATATTTGACAGTTAATACTAGAATTAAAACGATTGTACCATTTACATCTCAAACAATGCCAATCCAGTCTACAGTTCCAGTTGCAGAAACTATTATAGTTGGTAGAGTACCGGATAACTATGTAAATGTACCTAAGGATGATTTGACAAATGTGATTCCCGATGGGTCAAGAAATGATTAGATATTATATATTGCATGTTTAGGAGTGTAAAGCATGAATAGGCCAGATTTGCTTTGGATTGAGCGGGGAGAGAGTCCCCGCAGATTGAAAAAAATAAATAGGAGGAACACTTATATATTTAGCTTATTATTAATATTGTCAGTAATAGTTATTTATATACGTATAAATTAGTCTTCCTTTAAATAATATATAGATGTGGATGTTATAAAAAATGGTATCAAAGTAAAATACTATATTAAATTTATATAGATAAGTCTGAGTGATTGATATATGTATAATTGGACTACGGATAAAAAGGATAGTTATAAAGCCGCCTAGATATCTAATAGAATTCATTATAAAAGTGCTATGACTAAAGGGGGATAATTATGGGTAAACTTTACGAAATTGTTATACAAGTAGCTAAGGGTATTAAAAAGATATATTTAAATTCAAATAGGCCGCTTAAAGAGTTGATTAATAATAGTCAAGAAATTGTGGGGAAAGGAATTAGGCGCCATGAATAAGATTTATAAATTTGGGATAATTTCATTGGTTTTTGTAGCTTTGATGTTTATATTCCAGTTTATATGTAGAAGTAATGTAGTGATGATACTGGGATTAAGTTTGATTATGATAGGTTATCAGATATTTTTGTTCTGGAAATTAGTGAGGTGGTTAAATTCTGAATAAGTTTTAATTTATAATATTAAGATAGGCCGGCTGTTTATATGAAAATTAACTAGTATAAAAATTTATCTGGAAAAAAAGTTTAATTTATATAAAAATATTATTTTGATATATTTACCTTGACATCCATAAACATAATGTGATAAGATTGCACAGTAGCTTAGGTTATAAATATAAAATGAAAATCTTGGAGGATTGTTTAATGAAAGGTAAAGTAAAATGGTTCAATGGTGACAAAGGTTTTGGATTTATCTCAGCAGAAGATGGAACAGATGTATTTGTACATTATTCTTCAATTGAGGGAAATGGATTTAAAACTTTAGATGAAGATCAAGAAGTTGAATTTGAAGTTGTTGAAGGTGCAAAAGGACCTCAAGCAACTAATGTGGTTAAGCTATAATTAGAATATAATTTTAAAAATTACATATTTTAATATATAGATTACAAAAAAACCTTACAATAGTTCAAGGTTTTTTGTAATTTTTTGACTATAAAGATTTAAATTGTTATTATATAGAGGATATTTTAAAGCTCTTATATAGTGGAATTCTAATAGGTATAAGTAAATTTATCAGGGTAAGAAGGTATATTAGCCTTTGTACAATTACCTGATAAAAAAAATGTCAAAAAAATTTAAAAAATGTGTTTTATGATAATTTATTTGGGTATTTATAAAATATCAAAGAGAGGGATTTGTAAGTTTAAATAATTTAGATTGAATACTGATATAAAAATTTATGACAATATTGAAATAAGCAGTTTAAATCAATCTAAAGGATTTTAAGGCTTATAATCGGACATCTTTGATATAACATTAGCCAGGACCTATAAGGAGTGAAGATTTTGACTAATGTAAATATTCTGACTTAAGGGACAATATTTCATTAATAAAATTTAATGGAACTGTCCCTTAAGTCGTTTTTGTAAAAGTTTTCTCTAAATAAATAGATAATTGATTTAGAACAAATCCTTAAAATATGTTGCAGCTTCTTTAGAATCCGATGCATTTAAAATAGCAGAAGAAATTGCTATACCATTAGCTTTATAAGCTTTAATATCTATAGCATTATTTATATTTATTCCACCTATTGCATAAATGGGGATTGAAATGTTATTTCTTATATTAAGGAAATCTGCTTTAGTAATATGTTTTGCATCCTTTTTAGTCTTGGTAGAAAATACTGCACCTACCCCAAGGTAATCGGCTCCTTGATTTTGTGCCTTAAGAGCATCTTCCAATGTTCTAGCAGAAGCCCCTATAATTTTTCCATCTCCTAAAATATCTCTGCTGATGTTTAGAGGTAAATCACTTTGGCCTAGATGGACTCCATCTGCGTCTACTGCCTGTGCAATGTCTAGCCTATCATTAATTATGAATAGTACATTATATTTCTTGCATAATTCCTTTATTTTTAGTGCATGTTTATAAAAATCTAAAGAGTTTGAGTGTTTTTCTCTTAGCTGTACTATACTGGTTCCTCCCTCTATTGACTGTTTAACTTTTTCAAATAATGTATTAAAATTAAATTTCGAATCATCTGTAATAAGATAAATAGGTCTATTATTAAAGGTTGACATGTTTTACTTTCAGCTCCTTCAATCATTATATTAATCATTCATTAAGTAGAAAGCCAGCTCCCTTATAAAGCTCATAAAAATGATTAATAGGTCCAATTCCATGGCCAATAGAAAAGCCATGATGAATTGCAGTAGTAACATATTCCTTAGCGTCTTTGACTGCCTTTAAAATTGAGCTGCCTTTTGCTAAATTAGCTGCAATAGCAGATGACAGAGTACATCCAGTGCCATGGGTATGTATACAGTCAATACGTTCTTGAGTAAACATATGAAAATCATTTCCATTATAGAATACATCGGTTGCATCCCCTGATAGATGACCGCCTTTAAGCAATACATAAGTGGGCCCCAGCCCATATAGGTCCTTTGCGGCTTTCTCCATGTCCTTAAGACTATTCACTTTATAGCCCAATATTTCTTCTGCTTCAGGTAAATTCGGTGTTATTAGAGTGGCCATAGGAAATAGAACCTTTAATAAAGTTTTTTTAGCTTCTGGCATAAGTAGATTATAGCCGCTTTTAGAAATCATAACTGGGTCTAATATTACTGGTGGCAAGTCGTATTCCTTAAGTGTTTTTCCAATGGACTTTATGGTTTCTACCTTTGATACCATACCTATTTTTACAGCATCAACCCTAATGTCACAGAATATGGCTTTAATCTGGCTAACAATAACCCCAGGGTCTATATCCTGAACATCAAATACTCCCTTTGTATTTTGGGCGGTAACGGCAGTAATAACACTCATCCCAAAGGTTCCAAGGGCTGAAAAAGTTTTTAAATCTGCTTGAATACCTGCACCACCACAGCTATCTGAGCCCGCAATAGTTAAACAATGCTTCATGATTACTTGCTCCCTTCTTTATGTATATAAATATTTAAGTAAAACTGTTGATTTTACATTAAAATAAAATTTAGTCTAAACAAAAAACACAAATCCATCATAGGATTTGTGCAATTTATTTGAATATAAGAGCATTTTAATTGCTTCCCTACGCTGGTATTATCCAGATCAGGTCAAGGGTTAAAAGATAGCATCTTTACTCTCAGCCAGTTATACTGACCCCCCTAGCATTAGTTATTTTATTTGTTTTCATCATACTATAATTATGGAGGCTTTGCAATATAAAATTTGGTCAAATCTGATGACTGTAATTATGCATATCTACACTAAGAAAGTAATTTTTAAATTTATATTAAGATTCTATAAATGAAAGAAGCATTATTATAGATGCTTTTATAGAAATGGAAAGAATCTGACTACCTATATCAAAGGCCTCAGATTCTTTGGAAAATTAATGGGTAATCAGTCCCCACTGAGGGTGGACTGTGTACCTATATAGTATATCATTAAAAGTTACTTGAGTAAAGTTATTTACAAAATTACCAAAATTGAACAGGAATTGGATTGCAATAAAGGGCATTGAATCCTGTTGGGCTAGTTTAACCTGTGAAGCGAATTAAGTATAGTTATGAAATTTAATGCAATATCAAAGGTTTTAGAATATTTTTAACTTATAGATGTGTGGGTAAGAAACTTAATAAACGAAAGCAGCCTCTGAGGTTTCCTTTTGAGCGATTTTTATGAATCTGTTTTACCTTCTATTACCCATCTATAAACAGATTTATTGCATGAGCCTAAAGGATTCTCTGTGGCTGCTGGAGTAAGTTAACTTTTTCTATCACTCTTCTGTATATCATCTTCTTCTCATTTTAGTAAAATATCCGCCCTTTATGCTTCTTATATCAAAAACTGTTACAAAGGGCTTTTGTTCTAAGGGGTCTAGTATTTTATATAAATCATTAGTATCCTTCCTATTGAGCATAACATTCAGTACATGCCTTTTACCGTCCCTACCTTCACCTTCAACAAGCGTTACACCAAACCCATTATCTCTAAGCTTTTCAGCTAACCTATGTCCATTACCATGCTTACAAACTATTTGAGCCGTTATCTTTCCAATGGCTAACTTTTCTTCTATAAAACTCCCAACATAATTACCGCATGCATAACCTAAGGCATAAACTATTAGGTTTCTATAATCCGACAAGCCGCTAACTACTGTTCCCAATGCTACTATATATATTATAACCTCAAAGAAACCTATAATCGCCGCCTGCATCCTTTTTCCCCTTACTATAAAGAGCATTCTAATAGTAAATAGTGATACATCTATAACCCTTGCAATGAAAATAAATAGGTAATTAAATAGCATTTATTTTCCCCCTTTTCTGCCTCTCAATCTTTACATCACTAATACATTATATATAGCTAGAAGCTTTTTGTATACATAAAATTTTATTTTTTTCGACAAAAAAATAGACTGGTATAACCAGTCTCAGATTGTTAACAAAGTTAACAAGATGATAGGCTTTAACAAACTTCCAAGTTCAAGGCACGCTAAAATCGAGGAGCGGAGCTTGCTCTACTGCAAGTGAGCACCGGAGATTTTAGCAGTAACGCAGAAATTGGGAGTTT
>JAKSBP010000013.1 GCA_022361035.1 Clostridia bacterium | reverse complement strand
CCACTACCCTCTTTTTTCTCAGAAATAGACCACTTCTCAAGGTTATAGGCCACTACAATTGTGTCTTTATCCGATGGGATTACGTTACTGTTTTTATTGATGCTGCTGCCACTAATAATAGTTAAAGCAGAACCATGGCTTCTATCTGTGACTACGGCAACAGCTCCATACATAAACTTCATTAGTTGAAGGTTATCTCTGTCATTGTTAGAAACATATAGGGAACTAAGTTTATCCTCCATGATAAAGGAAAACCTATGGAGGGTCCTTTCTACAATTGCCCTAGCTTCTTTTAATATAATACCGCCTGAGCCAAGAAATAGCTGTGTATTAGCATAATGATTCCTTAGGGAAACCTGCCTCTGCCTTAATTTAAGAGGAGAGGAGAGATAGCCATAGCTCTCCTCCCTATCTTCTATATCCCTCACCACAGCAAAGTTATCCTCACCATAGGTGAATATGGATTTTCCAACTGTAGAGTGGACTAGTGCTTTATTATCGGCTACCATCAGTATTCCCCCTTACTAAATAGTTCTAGTAATAAATTTAGGGTAAATCGTGATATTGCCATGACCTGTAATGGTAATCGGTATATGGGTAAGACCTGTGGTAGAAGTAACCTCCCTGGTAATCTTGGTTCCACCAGAAGTAAATACTGCATTACCATCAATAATTAAATCTAGGGTTACTTCAATATTCTCTCCTTGATAGTTCTTCGCTTCAATGGATATGGTGGTATTAATATCTATTCCCTCGTATTTATAGTTTGTACTGGCAAACTCAACATTAACCTCTGTGGGAATAGCTAGAGAAATCATTTCAACCTCATTGTTTCTCTTAACTACCCAGACGTTATCACTTTGGTCAAGTCCAATAGAATTGGGTATCATATCAATGATTTCAGTTTCTTTGTATCCGCCAATACCTGTGTCGAAGTTAAAGAATACTACATTTTGAAGGGTTCCTGCAACTAAAAAGGTTTTATCATTACTTACTAACCAGCCCTTAGTGTCGGCACCCATAGAGAAGTTTACAAAATTAGTAAGCTCAAGGGTGGTATCTCTGATTATAAAGGTATAGATTCCCTGATGTGGAATATTGCTTCCATAATTTGCATTACCTCCATTATACCTTGCCAGATTTAGATATTTTACTCCATCAATATCTGAGATAAATAGGTCGTTCCTCACCCATTTATTCATCTGGGGCATTTTAGGAATCTTATCGGCTATATCTTCCTTCCAAATTACTGGGAACTCTTCTTCTACTGCCATAGTAGTCAAATCACTACTGCTTAAATCTAATTTATATCTAACAAAATAGTAAATATCATTGGTATTATCCCAATTCATTCCGTAAAATACTATATGGTCCGGCTCATTTAAGAGATCAACCACCTGTCCCTCTGTAAATTTAATCAATCCCTGAAATTCTCCTGCCCTTCCCTGGACTGTAATACCCTCCCAAGTAAAGGTATCCTTATTAAATCTTCCCAGCCAATTTTGATGATTGTTTATTTGACCTGCAATGTAAATATGAGTATCCGTTTCGTATATTTTAGATGGCAGTGTATTAAAACTAAAGCCCCTAACATATCCTAGAATATTTAGGTGCTTGTCAATAGTAAAGATACCAGAATGAGTTTGATTACGATTTCCAATGTTATACCACCAACTACAGGAGAAAAATATATATCTATCATTTTGCCCTAAGATTTCTATAGGAATTGCCTTCTCATGATGACTACCAACAAGACTCGCAAT
>JAKSBP010000423.1 GCA_022361035.1 Clostridia bacterium | reverse complement strand
TTCCAGCATCCTGAAATAAATAGGGTAACTGCAACAGTAAAAATTAGTAAAAGTTTTCTCTTCCCCATAATATTACCTCTTTTCATAGAGCTTGGGATTTTTTTGACGAACCCTATTTTCCCCTCCAATAAGCTTAGGCCTTAGATACATAAGCCACCAGGGTGCCCTAATACCAGTGTCTTTAATATCCTGCATGTTTAGTGCACCAACATTCAACATATAGGGTATTCCAAAGGACCTCATGGACATTAAATGGATAAATAATCCTATGACACCAAAAATGTAGCCGTAGAGCCCTAAAAAAGCCGATAGCAATAAAAATATAAGTCTAACAACTATTAAAGCCCCTATCATTTTAGGAATTAAAAAGTTAGATATACCCGTTAGAGCTGTTATTATTACTATAGGGGCACTTACAAATCTGGCATCTACTGCTGCCTCCCCTAGAATCAAGGCTCCAACGAAGCTTACGGTGGAACCAATGGGATTGGGAAGTCTAATCCCACTTTCCCTAAGTATTTCAAAGGCAAGGAGCATAAATAGGGCTTCAACTATGGTGGGAAAGGGGACTCCTTCCCTGGCTGCTGAAATACTGAGGAGAAGGGGTGTAGGTATCATTTCTTGATGAAAGGTGGTTAAAGCTACATATATAGCTGGTACACTACTAGAAAGAAAAAAAGCAAACACTCTAATAAGCCTATTTATTGAAGCATAGATAAAGCCATTATAATAATCTTCATTTGCCTGGAAATACTCTATAAACAGATGGGGTAGGGTTAATACATGGGGGGTTCCATCGACTACTACCGCAACCCTACCCTCTAGTAAATTGGCAGCTACAACATCTGGTCTTTCAGTATTCCCAACGGTTGTAAAGGGTGACAAAGGTGAATCTTTGACAAGTTCTTCTATATACCCTGAATCCAATATCCCATCGATTTCAATGCGGTCCAGCCTTTTATTTAATTCCTTTACTATCTTCTCATTTACCACTCCTTCAATATAACAGACACATACCTTTGTCTTTGTTCTAATACCTATCTCTTTAAACTTAAACTTCAAGTCTGTACTCCTTATTTTTCTTCTAATCAAGGCTAAGTTTATAATAACTGCTTCATTAAAGCCCTCCTTGGGGCCCCTAACTATTGCCTCAGATGTGGGTTCATTTATAGCCCTTGTATTCCAGCCCTTAGTATCTATCAATAGTGCTTCTTCACAGCCATCAACTAAAAGAATTGCATCTCCATATAAACATGAGCTTATTAGCTCATATACGTCCCTTTGCTGGTCCAGAGAACTGGCAACTATTATCTTGTTTTTTAAGGTATCTATTAGATTTTGCTTTAAACCCTTATCCTTAAAGGGAAAATTGACTATGGGATATATTATGTTTTCATTTATGATTTCTTTATTTACCATTCCATCTACAAAAATTAAACAGCATTTTACAATCAGCGAATCCTTTCCTTCAAATTCTCTATATTCAATCACATCATCCTTATTAAATATTTCTTGGAACATTTTTATATTTTCCTCTAGAGATTTCGATAACTTCCAGTTCTTTGCAGTAACTACGGGTTTATTGTTTTTTCTTCCAATAAGTTTATCTCTTAATATTCTGAACAATATAGTCACCCCTCACCTATTTATTTGGAATTTACTTATTAAATATACATTTGGATATCTTAGACACTACATACCTAAAGAATAAAAGTATACCTAACATAAATCATCCATTGTAATTCCTATAAGTAAACTTAAAAATAGTATAAGAATTATTTTCTAATATTAAATATTTAATCCATTACAGGTATTATTAGTTTGCATATTGACCTAGTAAAATATGCATTACAAAATACAAAAAAGAGAATTCATATAATGAACTCTCTTGACATAATAATATTTAATAGGGATAATAGCTTAAGCTGTAGCAATATATCTACAGATATATTGCTACAGGACAATGGTCAGACCCCATTACCCCATCAAGTATCTCAGCACCCTTTACATTATCTATTAAATTATCTGAAACAAAATGATAATCTATCCTCCATCCTACGCCTTTTTCTCTAGCCCTAAATTTATAGCTCCACCAAGAATATTTCACTTTATCAGAATAAAAATGTCTAAAGGTATCAATATATCCATGGGATATAAACTTGTCTATCCAAGCCCTCTCTATAGGTAAAAAACCCGATGTTTTTTCATTGGATTTAGGATTTTTAAGGTCTATTTCCCTGTGGGCAGTATTATAGTCTCCCGAAATAATCAATCTTTTCCCTTGGGATTTTAAATCGTTACAATAATCAAGGATAGAATCATAAAATTCCATTTTATAATTTAGACGCTCCTCATCTTTTTGACCATTTGGAAAATATATATTAAGGAGAGTAAATTCCGAATATTCTGTTATTAATACCCTTCCTTCAGAATCAAATTTTTCTATTCCTATACCACATTTTACCGATAGGGGCTTTATCTTGGTATAGATGGCAACTCCACTATATCCCTTTCTTTCAGCAGAGTTAAAGTAGGAGTAGTAACCCTCTATATTAACAATCGCCTCATCAAGTTGTTCTATATTAGCCTTAGTCTCCTGAATGCATAGGATGTCAGGTTGCTCCTTAGTTACCCAGTCTATAAAACCTTTCTTCTGAATAGCCCTTATACCATTTACGTTCCACGAGTAAATTTTCATAACTTTATACCTCCCCTTATATCAAAGGGCTCTGATGACCTTTTGTTAATTCAAAGGTTTCAGGCCCTTTTCTATGGCTTTAAATATTTAAAATTTTATTATCAGCTTTTTGTTCAATAGGAAACCTTACTATAAAGTGATTCCCTTCCTCATCGACATTTAGTTCAATACTTCCCCTATATTTTTCGGTAAGTTTCTTTACTATATATAGACCTAGGCCACTGCCCTCTTTTCCCTTTGTAGTAAAGCCCTTCTCAAATATTTTTTCTTTCATGTCTTCATGAATAAGGGGAAGGTTATTAATAACCTCAAATATATACTCACCAAGCTCCTCGTATATTCTAATCTTCAATTTCTTATTATTACTCTCTACCCTTTCTAAGCTATACATAGCATTTTTTAAGAGATTAGATAGAATTTTAGTTAAGTCATAGATTTTAACAGGAAAATCGGATTTTAAGGTTATACAGTCAATTTGAACCTCAATATTCTGTTCCCTTGCCCTTGATAAAACCGAGAAAATAGTAGACTCTATTTCTGGAATGCCTATCTCATACTTTTCTTTTATAGTTCGCCCCTCATTACTAGCCTTTAGCAAATAATTTAAGGCTTTATCATAATGTTTAAGTTCCAAAAGTCCCCATATTATCTGTAAGTGATTTGTGAAATCATGCTTATATATCCTGAGCTTTTCATTCATTTTCTCGCTGACAACTAAACGATAGTTGGCCATTTCCTTCTCACTAATTACCTTAGAAAGTATTAAAGTTTCTATTATAATTAACAGAGCAGCAGCAATACTTACAAGGATAATAGGAGTGTAATTACTTTTAAGATTCCTTTTTACTGTTGTTGTTAGCTCATCCTTTGGAACCACAGCTACAAAAAACCAGTCTATAGGAGATAGGGGAGCAACGCCTAGAAAATACTTTTCCTTAGAAATAACTACTTTATTCATTTTATAGAAGTTTTCTTTCTGAACTAGGGAATTTAATATAGATTGAGGAACATGATAGTTTACTGTACTTAAAACTGGATTTTTATCTACGTCATAAATCCCTAAGCCACCAGTATTTCCGATATTAGTGTCCTTGTATAGGGTTTTAAAACTTTCGGAGCTTATAGCTATAAAAAAATAACCTAGATTATCTGTCCCATCCATGTTCTGTATTTCATCTATATCCCTTAGCTGGGGTGCAGCCTTTATTTTTTCTATGTATGGTACTTTATAGACTAAGAAAAGCATCTTTTCATCCCTCTCCTTAAAGCCCACGAAATCCAAATGACCATAATGCCATAAAGTCTGCTGGTCACTTGATAATAATTTATTATAAAAATCACTTTTCAAAAACTTTTCCCCATCTAATACAATATTCTCATCTAAAGCAACAACTTCTCCATCCCTAGATATACATGCAAATCCATCTATATAAGGCATGGTCCTTTCTAAAGCTTCAAATCGTTCTTCTATAAATTCCATAAAGTTACTTTTAAAATCCTCTGAAAAATATTTGAAACCTCCTAGCAGTATTGATATACCATGATGATTACGGGTAATTTTAAAAACACCCTCTTCAATATTATTTAATACAAGATTCACAGACTGACTACTTTGTCGCAATATCTGTTCAATATCATCTATCTTTTCTTTTTCCACTGCAGCAATAGTTCTATTATGGACAAACTTTACATAAAAAGTCATAGGTGCATATATCAATATTAGAAAAATAATTAAAAGCCATGTACTCTTAACCTTATCTTTACTAAAAATTCTCAGGAGTCTATTCAATTTTATCCACTCCATTTTCTAAATACTATTTTACATAGGATGTCCTATCTTTCTAAAAGACTATTTTGAAACCACAGCTCTGCCTTCTCATCTATTTCTTTTATAAAGCTATACTTTCCATTAGCGTATCCCTCTATATCATGGGTAAACCTTTCAGCAAGTTCCTGCTTAAGCTGTGAATATCTTTTTCCATCCTCGGGATGGGATACCATATAGTCTCTAAATAGAATATGTCTTTTTATCTCCGGATTCTCTGTCTGAAAAATATGTATATGATGTGTTCTATCATATCTTCCCTTAAGAAAAAATCTTCTACCTTTTATTCCGTATTCACCCATAGCTTCATATCCAAGACCTTCTATATCTCCATTATATTTATCAACATCTCCTATATCCTTTACCTCAACTAAAATATCTATCACAGGCTTTGCACTGATACCTGTAATAGCCGTACTTCCTATATGATGTATACTAATTATTTCTTCACCTAGTATATTTCTTATCCTTTTCGACTCATTTTCAAACTCTAAAGCCCATTTATTATCATATGGTACTACCTTTATAACCCGCTTTTTAATAATATTCCCCCCTTAAATCCATTATCCTTAATTGTAAAATAAACTTCAAGTCTTTTGACACTATAACACAAGCTTTCCCTCTCCATATACTCTTATGATACATTAACCTGGCGTAATAGTAAATGAAAATTATTGGATATATAGTACATTAAGGAATTGTAATCTTGTATATTAATTGACTTCTATGGACCATAGATAATTATTAGCTTTTTATAATCTAAATAACCTTATGATTTCCTCTTAAATTTAATATGATATATTATTAATATTAAACTTTAAACTTACATATTTAAAGAAGAAAATGAATTTCTTAATAATTTTTGAATATTAAAAATTTTCAAATCATAGTTTTTTAAAGGAAAGGCTCTTTTATGAGATTTTCTGATTAAGATAATTGTACATATATAAACGGTAAAGGATATGGGAAATGTTACGGTTCTATGAATAATCCCAAAGGAACGAAATTACTATCTTATGAAACAAGTCCATGATAAATAACTATTGTTTCTCTAATTTACTTGAAGAAATTTTAATAATGAAATTTTATTATCCTGTAAATAATAATTGTGAAACTATAACTGATGGGGAGGATTAGTATGAAGGAAAATAATCATAAGGAAAGAAATATGTCGGTACCGATTGAAAATCATAAAACCGCCGCATGGGCTAATATTGAAAATGTCAAGAAAAATTCAAGGGTTCCCCTGCCCAGTGTTTTTGAAGTTGAAAACGCCAAGGAATGGGTGGATACTAACGAGAAGTAGTATGAAAAATCTATGGACTTTTTGGGTTTAGGAATTTAGCTATTTTAAAAAATTTAGGGAATGACTATAGTCATTCCCTCAGATTGTTAACAAAGTTAACAAGATGATAGGCTTTAACAAACTTCCAAGTTCAAGGCACGCTAAAATCGAGGAGCGTAGCTTATAATAAAAAAGGAAGTCTATTTGCTTTTAGCAAATACCATAAAATTTCCCACGAACCTATCAGTTCGTTCTAAAATTTTATTGACTAAGTGAGCACCGGAGATTTTAGCAGTAACGCAGAAATTGGGAGTTTGTTAATAGCCTCAGGGAATGACTGTAGTCATTCCCTGTTTCTTTAGCTTTTTCTTTTAACTATATCTCATTTCTGACAGCCTTTTATAGGTATCATACCTATTTCTTGCATCTTCTTCAGCCTTAATATAAAGCTCTTCAGCTATATCTGGGAAGGTATTCTGAATTTGTGAAAATCTAATTTCCCCTAGTATATAATCCCTAAAGGATGCCTTAGGCTCTTTGGAATCTAATACAAAGGGATTCTTGCCCTGCTGTTTTAATAGGGGATTGTATCTATAAAGGTGCCAGTATCCCGCTTCAACAGCCCTTTTCTCTTGAATAACCGATGTCCCCATACCTGTCTTTATACCATGATTTATACATGGAGCATAGGCTATGATAAGTGATGGTCCCTTGTAGCTTTCTGCTTCCATAAAGGCCTTTAAAGTATGATTCATATTGGCTCCCATTGCAACTTGGGCCACATAGACATAACCATAGCTCATTGCCATCATGCCAAGGTCCTTCTTCCGTATCTTTTTGCCTGAAGCTGCAAATTTTGCTGCCGCCGCTGTGGGGGTAGCCTTGGAGGATTGTCCTCCGGTATTAGAGTAAACCTCTGTATCCATAACTAATATGTTTACATCTTCCCCCGATGCCAATACATGGTCAAGGCCCCCATATCCTATATCGTATGCCCAACCGTCTCCTCCAACTATCCATTGGGACTGTTTAACGAGGTAATCCTTTTTCTTTAGAATTTCATCAATAATCTTGTTGCCTCTATATTTTGGG
Source organism: Clostridia bacterium (assembly GCA_022361035.1). Lineage (GTDB taxonomy): Bacteria > Bacillota > Clostridia > Peptostreptococcales > Caminicellaceae > JAKSBP01. Next base: position 3,529 of record JAKSBP010000423.1, on the reverse strand, counting down.
GTATCTATGATTGTTAGGAGCTTCTTAGCAGCAGCCTTGGAAGCCTCTCCTTCATACATTGCCTCTATCCACTCCTTAAGTGCATCCTTACATTCATCAGGAAATTTTGCCCCTAATCCTTCCTCCATTAAATCCCTAAGTCTTTCCCTTATTTGCTCTGCACCTAAATGCATTCCGTATCCGTACTCAGCATTATCCTCAAATAGGGAATTAGCCCATGCAGGTCCATGTCCACAGGCATTGATAGTATAGGGAGATGATGGTGCACTTCCACCCCATATCGAGGAACATCCCGTTGCATTTGCAATCACCATTCTATCTCCATATAACTGGGTAGCCAGTTTTACATAGGCTGTTTCTCCACAGCCGGCACATGCCCCTGAGAACTCAAGGAGGGGCTGGGCAAATTGACTGCCCTTTACGGTATATTTGTTCATTAAGCTATCTTTATAGGGAAGGTGTTTTGATGCATATTCCCAATTGTCAAGCTGCTTTGGTGTTTCCTCTTCTGCATCAACCATTACTAAAGCCTTTTGAGGTGCGGGACATATATCTGCACAATTGCCGCAGCCAGTACAATCAAGGGGACTTATCTGCATACGATACTCTAAACCTTCGAAGCCCTTTCCTATAGCTTTTTTAGTTTCAAAGGTTTTAGGAGCGTTGCTTTTTTCTTCTTCATTTAGTAGAAATGGCCTCAGCACTGCATGGGGACAAACGTATGAACACTGATTACATTGGATACATTTATCTGTTTGCCACTGGGGTACCATTACAGCTATACCCCTCTTCTCAAATGCCGTAGTTCCAAGGGGGAATGTTCCATCTTCTATCCTTTTGAATGCACTTACTGGAAGATTATCACCCTCTTGCCTTGCCATAGGTCTTAGGATATTTTTAATAAAGTCCGGCTCTTCATGGGGATAAAGCTCTTCCTCCTCTTCATTTATCCACCCTTTAGGTACATTTACCTTGACAATACCATCCATACCTCTATCTACAGCCTCATAGTTCATTTGAACAATTTTTTCTCCCTTGTTGCCGTAGGTAGCTTCAATAGATTCCTTTAAATACTTTCTAGCATCTTCTATTGAAATAACCTTCGTTAGCTTAAAAAATGCAGACTGCATAATCATATTTATTCTACCGCCAAGGCCTATATCCTGGGCGATTCCAACAGCATCAATTATATAAAAGTTTATATTGTTTTGAGCTAAATATTTTTTTATTGAAACCGGCAGTTTTTCATTTAGTTCCTCTATACTCCAAGGACAATTGAGGACAAAAATTCCATTCTCCTTTAATCCCTTAAGAAGGTTATAATGATATACATAGGACTTATTGTGACATGCCACATAGTTAGCTCTATTTACTAAATAAGAAGATTTGATGGGCTCTTTACCAAATCTTAGGTGAGACACCGTAGTCCCCCCTGATTTTTTACTATCATAGGAAAAATATCCTTGGACATATAGGTCTGTCTTATCTCCTATAATCTTGATTGCTATTTTATTTGCTCCTACTGTACCATCGGAGCCTAATCCCCACAGCTTACAGCTAATTGTACCCTCGGGTATAGTCTCTACTGTTTCCTCCTCCTGTAGGGAAGTACCTGTAACATCATCTACGATTCCAATTGTAAAATGGTTTTTAGGAGTTTCAGTTCTTAGATTATTGAACACCGCAAGGATTTGTGCCGGTGTTGTATCCTTAGAGCCTAATCCATATCTACCACCAACTATAAGGGGTCTTTCATCCCTATCATAAAACAGGCTTCTCACATCTTCATAAAGAGGCTCACCTATAGCTCCCGGCTCCTTTGTCCTATCTAAGACTGCAATCCGTCTTACAGTGTTTGGCAAAACTCTATAGAAATATTCCGACGAGAAGGGCCTATATAGGTGAACCTTTATTACTCCTACCCTTTCACCTCTGCCCATTAAGTAGTCTACCGTTTCCTCTATGGTATCACATACAGAACCCATGGCTATTATAATATCTTGAGCATTCTCTGCTCCATAATAATTAAAGGGATGGTACTGCCTCCCTGTAATCCTAGAGATTTCATTCATGTATTCCTGAACTATATCCGGTACCCTTTCATAGAATGGGTTTATGGATTCTCTACCTTGGAAATAAATATCTGGGTTTTGAGCTGTTCCCCTAAGTACTGGCCTCATAGGATTTAGTGAGTTATCTCTGAATTCATCCACTGCACCATAGTCCAATAGTCCTCTAAATTCTTCATAATCAATTACTTCAACTTTTTGTACCTCATGGGAATTCCTAAATCCATCAAAAAAATGAAGGAATGGAATCCTTGATTTTATGGAGGCTAAATGGGCAATACCGCCTAAATCCATTACTTCTTGTACACTACCCGATGCAAGCAGGGCAAATCCAGTCTGTCTAGTTGCCATTACATCCTGATGGTCTCCAAATATTGACAATGCATGGGCCGCTACTGCACGGGCACTTACATGGAATACTCCTGGTAATAACTCCCCAGCCATTTTATACATATTAGGGATCATTAAAAGTAATCCCTGGGAAGCTGTATAGGTGGTAGTTAAAGCTCCTCCTTGAAGGGAACCATGCATAGCTCCTGAAGCTCCTGCTTCAGATTGGAGTTCTACTACCCTTACTCTCTGGTCAAAAAGATTTTTATTCCCCTTTGCTGACCATATATCTACAAGTTCAGCCATGGGAGAAGAGGGGGTGATGGGATAAATTGCAGCCACCTCAGTGAATGCATAGGAAACATAGGCAGCAGCTTCATTACCATCCATAGTCTTCATTTTTCTTGACATGTATATTCCTCCATTTTTAATCTATCCATACAATTTTTAGTATTTTACATTTACTATGTATTCAAATCTTAATTTAAATAACAGTACTTATTCTTTCTAGTCCATAATAAACTTGTTCAAATAAAAGCCCTGCTACAAACCATGCAGGAGCATAGTCTAATCTTATTAATCCTCCTACTGAAAAAATACATTTGCTGTAGTCCCATGGACATACACCTAGAACCTTCTTTAAGACCCAACCAGTAAGATATTCTACGGTAAATATTATTGTAGCGTACAATCCTCCTCTCAAAATAATATTTAAATGACTTATTCTTTGAAGGATGGGTTCAAAAAAGACTGCTAAACCATATATGAAAAACATCCATATATATGTTCGGCCAGTCAACTTAACGTCTCCCTTTAAGAAGGAATTTAGTCCAGTCCACACTATTTCCATACACCAACCTATCAACCCGTAAATTATGAATCTAATTATCATATGTTTATTTTTACCTGGATTTAGTAAATTATTTATATTTCTTATAATTTATCCATAATTATATTACTCCACAAAAAAAGAGCAGATTTTTTATCTGCTCAGATTGTTAACAAAGTTAACAAGATGATAGGCTTTAACAAACTTCCAAGTTCAAGGCACGCTAAAATCGAGGAGCGGAGCTTGCTCTACTGCAAGTGAGCACCGGAGATTTTAGCAGTAACGCAGAAATTGGGAGTTT
>JAKSBP010000397.1 GCA_022361035.1 Clostridia bacterium | reverse complement strand
TACAAATTTAATAAACGAAAGCAGCCACTGAGGTTTCCTTTAGAGCGATTTTTATGAATCTGTTTTACCTTCTATTACTTATCTATAAACAGATTTATTGCATGAGCCTAAAGGATTCTCTGTGGCTGCTGTAGTAAGTTAGCTTTCTCAATTACACATCTATATACACCCTTACCTCCCAAGGTTTAAATATATTGTCTTCAAGTAAGCTTTGGGGTTGATTATTGTAATTTCCAATAGCTAACTCCCATCCTTGCTCTATATCTTCTGCTCTGTACTCCACCATATCACCTGAAAGGTTTAATAAAATCAGAAAGTTTTCGTTTTTATCTTCCCTATTAAAGGCAAATATTTTAGGATGATGGCTCCCATAGGGTTTAAAGTCTCCACGCTTTAAAGCAGAACTTGATTTGCGAAGGGCTATCAATTTTTTATAGTAGTTTAAAATTGAATCCCCATCCCTTTTCTCATTTTCAACATTTATATTGATATAGTTGGGATTCACCTTAATCCAAGGCTTACCCCTAGTAAACCCAGCATTTTTTTCACTGCTCCATTGCATAGGGGTCCTTGCACTATCTCGATTTGTCTTGATAAAATCCTTCCATGCCTTATCTGGGTCTTTACCGTTTTTGACTGCCAATTCATATTGTTGCTTACAGGCACCATCCCTATAATCATCAATACTTTCAAAGCAAACATTTGTCATCCCTATTTCTTCACCCTGATAAATATATGGAGTTCCCCAAAGAGTTAAAATTAATGTTGCAAAGGCTTTAGCCGATTCCCTATGGTATTTATTATCATCTCCTAGGGATGAAATATGTCTAGGCAAGTCATGATTACTAAAGAAGTTAGCATCCCATCCCCTTTCCCTTAAAGATGTATACCAATTCTTATAATAATCCCTCACGAAGGGAGCATCTAATTTTTCCATAAATATATGTCCAAAATGAAATATCATGTTAAGCTCATTTCGTTCTGAATCCACATAAAGCCTTGCAGATTCTGGAGTGTTTCCCCCCGTTTCTCCTACAGTCATTACATTATAACGACTTAAAACCCTTTGATGAAACTCCTGAATATATTCATGGGTTTCATCGGTGTTGCGATAATTAAGTTTCTCCCATTCCTTTTCAGGTGCTAAAGCATCGGGTAAACCCTGGGGCTTTCCAATATGATGAATTGCATCTAACCTGAGTCCATCTATACCCTTTTTCAGCCACCACTCAATAATACTATACATTTCTTCCCTAACTTCTTTATTACTCCAATTAAGGTCCGGTTGACTTTTGAAAAAATGATGCAGATAGTATTCACCAGTTTTTTCATCTAAGGTCCAAGCTGAATCTTCAAAATATGACTCCCAGTTATTAGGAGGATTTTCTCCTCGGCCCTTCCTCCATATATAATAATCCCTCTTGGGATTGTCTATGGAAGAGCGAGACTCAATAAACCAAGGATGTTCATTGGAGGTATGGTTCATAACCAAATCCATCATTACTTTAATATCCCTTTTCTTACACTCTTCAATCAGTAATTCAAAATCCCCCATGGTTCCACATTCCTTCATAATATCTCGATAATCAGATATATCATATCCATTGTCATGATTTGGAGACTTACAGAATGGACTTAGCCAAATAACGTCAATCCCAAGGTCTTTAAGATAATCGAGTTTAGCAATAACCCCAGGAAAGTCACCTATTCCATCTCCATTTGAATCAAAAAAGCTTCTAGTGTAAATTTGATAGACAACGACATCTTTAAACCAATCTGAATTCCTCATTCCCAGTCCTCCAACAAAGTAATATATTTAAATTTGAACATAATGGTCACTCCTCCTTATAGCTACCATATGGTAATGTTTGTTTTTAAAAAACTGTAGATGAGTGACTTACAAACTTAATAAACGAAAGCAGACTCTGAGGTTTCCTTTTGAGCGATTTTTATAAATCTGTTTTACCTTCTACTACCTATCTATAAACAGATTTATAGCATGAGCCTAAAGGATTCTCTGTGGCTGATTGAGTACTTTAATATTCTCTATCACTCATCTATATAGTCTTAATCTAGGAGGATAGTTTTCAAATAGCTTTTTTAAATATATCCTTATTTTTTTAATACTTAGATTAACAGCTTCATTTCTCACTTAACTATATTTATCGGAGTAATACTCCATGTGTTCAACTGTTCTTTTTACAGCTTCATCTCCTAAAAGCTTATTTACAACATATAGGGACATATCTATTCCCGCAGATATTCCTCCCGATAGGATAATGTCTCCATTATCAACGAATCTTTTGTTCCTTAAAACTTCTACCGTCGGTTCAAGCTCCTCTAATTTTTCATAGCCCAAATGATGAGTAGTAGCTTTTTTGTCCTTTAAAAGTCCACATCTTGCCAATATAAATGCTCCTGTACATACTGATAGTATAAATTCTATATCCTTAGAGCAGTCTTTTATCCACCTTAATAAGACTTCATTATACATCTCTTTTCGTGCCCCTTGACCTCCTGGAATAAGTAAAATATCTGGCTTTGGACAATTTTCAATAGAATATTTAGCATTTATGGATAATCCATTCTTTGTAATAATAGTATTACTCCCCTGGGCAACGGAAAAGACATTAAAGGGATTATCATCCCCTATTCTATCGGCTACTGAAAAAACTTCAAAGGGCCCACAAAAATCAAGCAGTTCTACATCGTCAAATATGTATATGGCCACATTCCTTGTTTTACTCACTTTTATTACCTCCTATTCACCTTAATAAGTAATAGTTTGTATAGCAATATTTCCATAAAGGCTTTAATTTTCCTGTTTACTTTTATAAAAATTATATTCATCTACAGGATTTAATTTACTATAATTTTTTGATTGAAAAAATTGCTTAATTACATAAAAAAATTGAGAATCACTTTAGTAGATTCTCAAATTATAGAGAACTATAGGATAAGTAAATAGGTTATATTCCTATAGTTATTATATCAGAGGGGAGATACTAATTAATAGCTGTTTAATATCTCAACCATCAAGCTTTCATCTATATTACCTCCAGAAATTATCAGTGCAGCATTTTTCCCCTTAATAGAATCAGGTTCCTGCATGATAGCTGCAATACATATACAACTTGAAGGCTCAGCTACAATCTTCTCCTTTTTTATCATATATGATACAGCTTTTTTAATATAGCTTTCCTTAACTTCGATAATATCATCTATGCAATCCTTTGCCATTTTATAGGCCAGTTCTCCTACGCCTCCAACTAATGCTTCACAAATAGATGCCTTAGTAGGATATTCATGATAAAATACATTTTCTTCAAGAGATCTAATCATAGCGGGGCAGGCCTCTGTTTGTAGACCAATAACTTTAACTGAGGGGGTAATTGTTTTTGCGGCTACACCTATTCCGGTGATAAGTCCTCCACCACCTATTGGAACCAATATTGTATCAATATTTGGATTTTGCTCAAATATTTCGATTGCTATTGTTCCTTGTCCAGCATATACAAGGGGGTCCCCATAGTAGGGGTCTATATAAGTCATATCATGACTTTTCACATATTCCATCCCCCTACTATGGGCTTCATCATAATTACTACCTACAATTTCTACTTTTCCTCCATAATACTGAATTTTATCAATTTTACTTTTAGGGGTCACCTTGGGTACAAAAATCAATACATTATCTATCCCCAACAGATTAGCTCCATAACTTACGGCAGCTCCATGGTTTCCGGAGGATATGGCTACAATGCCCTTTTTCTTTTCTGCCTCTGTCAGCTTAGTCATTTTACTTAGGGCACCTCTGAGTTTAAAACTCCTAGGGGTCTGCAAGCATTCAAGTTTCAAATAGTAATTCGTTTTTTTATTACTTAGATATATTGATTTTTCCAATGGTGTTATATATATTTTCTCCTTAATTCTTTTATATGCTTCTACTACATCTTTATAAGTAAACATATTAAACCTCCTCTCTCCTATAGAAGAGTGATTTACAAACCTAATAAACGGAAGCAGGCACTGAGGTTTCCTTTAGAGCGATTTTTATGAATCTGTTTTACCTTCTATTACCTATATATAAACAGATTTATAGCATGAGCCTAAAGGATTCTCTGTGGCTGCTGTAGTAAATTAACATTCTCAATCACTCATCTATATAGTTGTACTATTTATTTTTTAAATCCTCTCAAGAATTCAGATATTTTTTCTAAGCCAATTTCCACGATTTCAGGATTATTGGCAAAGCCTATCCTTAAAAATCCTTCCATATCAAAGGCACTGCCTGGAACTAGCATAACTCCCTTTTCTTCTAATAGCCTTATACAAAATTCCTTTGATGACATATCAATGTCGTATTTCAAGAAGGCTGTGGTCCCTGCTTTAGGCTTTACATAGCTTATTAAGGGCTCTCTTGCAACCCATTTATCTAGAATCTCAATATTATTTCTGACTATTTTTAGGTTCCTCCTTAGAATCGATTCCCTATTTTCCATAGCCACAACTGCCAATCTGTCATTAATCATACCACAGCTAATAATGTTATAGTCCCTATGCTTATTTACTTCCTTGATAAACTCCTTTGGTCCAGTTACCCAGCCTATTCTAAGTCCAGCCAAGGAAAACGTCTTAGACATACTTGCACTGCTAATACCCTTTTCATATAAATCTACTATGGAAGGAGTGAAGCTTTCACCTTCGTGGTTCAGTCCTCTATATGCCTCATCTGAAAGGACATAGGCCCCACAGGATTTTGCAATTTCTACTATCTCCATTAAGAATTCTCTATCCATTAGTGCCCCAGTTGGATTATTTGGATTATTAATACAAATAAGCTTCGTTTTATCATTAATATAGGATTTTAGCTCATCTAAATCAGGCAGGAAATTGTTTTCCGGCTGCAGTTTAAGAATTTTTACATCTGCACCAATCGACTCTGGAATAGAGTAATGTTGTTGATAGGTAGGAAGTACGGAGATAACCCTATCCCCCGGTTCAACTAAGGTAAAGATACTAAGTGCATTTGCTCCAATTGTACCATGGGTAATTGTGATATTCTCAATATCAATATCTTCGTAAAGCTTTGTAATTTCCTTTCTTAATCTATGGGAGCCTTCTATGTCACCATAGGTTAGTCTCATATTCAAAATTTCATTGATAATCCCTTCTTTATCACCGGAATAATTTAAAAGTTCTTCAACGGTTAAGGATTCAACGCAGGTCTCTGCTAAGTTATACTCACAATTATTTTCATATAAGTTCATCCAAATCTCTACACCAAAATCTTTAATCTTCATAGTCTACCTCCCCATAAGTACTATAATTCTACTTCTACACCTAATCCTCTTTGATGGGCAATGTCTAAAACAAGTTTAGAGGTCAATAAATCCTGAAGGGCAATGCCCGTTGTGTCATAAATAGTTATATCATCATTACTTTTTCTTCCTTCTTTTCTTTCTGTAATAACGTCTCCAATCTCCCCGATTATATCCTCCTTCGTAATTGAGCCTGCTTTTATAGGAATTTCAGTTTCTCCTACATTTACTGCTTGATTGATATCATCTACATAGACCCTCGCTATACTGAAGATATTTTCATCTATTTCCTGCTTTCCCTCCATATCAGCTCCTACACAGCTAAAGTGGGTCCCTTTTTTCACCCATTCCCTCATTATCATGGGCTTTCTAGAGGGTGTTGCCGAGATGATTATATCGCTCAATCCTACGGCCTCTTTAATATCTGACACAGCCTCAAACTTTACATCAAACTTTTTATGGAGTTCCTTATATATTTCTGAACCCTCTTCATATTTAGACAAAAATATATTCATTATTTTTTATTTGATTGACCTACTTAAATCCACAGCATTACTATGGTTGACCGCATCATATATTCTTACTGTCTTTATGTTATCCATTACGATTAATGTAGCAGTGATTTGGAATATTGCTTGATGGCCCGCACCGACCATTAACAGGTTTTCAGAATCCCTTCTTGCTAGATATTTGGCACCGATTGCTCCAGCGGCACCGGTTCTCATTCCCGTTATATACTCGGCATCTAGGATTGCCAATGGTCTACCTGTTTTACTATCAAATAGCATTGTAGTTCCAAACAGTGGAGGTAAGTTCTTTTTAGGGTTTTCACCAAACCATGAAACGAGCTTTAAGCCAAAAATATCCGCACCCTTAATATGCCCTGACTTAATGTCCATGTCGGCTACGCCTCTTTCAAACTCATGGAAAACCATTGGAAAAAGCTCCGTTTTTCCTTCGGATTTTAAAGTATAGACCTCTTCAACAACTTTAATAACACTTTTCATATCTAGTATTTTCTCAATGACTTCCTGATTAAACACCTTAATTTTAGACATTTCTCATCCTCCTTATTTATAGATGAGTGATTGAGAAAGTTAACTTACTACAGCAGCCACAGAGAATCCTTTAGGCTCATGCTATAAATCTGTTTTTA
>JAKSBP010000263.1 GCA_022361035.1 Clostridia bacterium | reverse complement strand
TTTAGAAAAATAACTCCACTCTGCTTTACCTATTATTTGAACCCTGTCAAAACCATAATTCTCAAAATATCCAGCTAATGGAAGACCAGCTCTATTTACCTCACTGGTAAAAATCTCAATATCATGGTCTTTCCAATTATTTACCAATTCCAATCTTAAGTCCTTAATAAGTTTACTTATTAATATTTTCTTCAAGTTAAACACCACCTACATTTTTTATATATGTTAATTCTTTATGTGCATTTCAATCTTTTCTAAAAAACTCATGAACACCCTTTGCTATCCTTTCATTCATTCCTTCAACCTCCTTTAATTCATCGATGGAAGCCCTCTTAATTCTTTCTATGGAACCAAAGTGTTTTAACAACTCCTTTTTTCTCTTCTTTCCTACACCTGGAATTTCATCGAGGACTGATTGAATTAAGGATTTATCCCTTAAAGTCCTATGATAGGTTATGGCAAACCTATGGACTTCATCTTGAACTTTAGCAATCAACTTAAACCCATAGCTACGCTTATCAAGAATCAACTCTCTATTCTCAAATATTATACCCTTAGTTCTATGTTTGTCATCCTTTACCATTCCAGCTACGGGGATATTAACTCCTAGTGCAGAGGTTACATCCTTTACAGCCCTTACTTGACCCTTACCCCCATCAACTAGAATTAAATCTGGGAAAAAGGAAAATTTTCCTTCAATATCGGATATTCCCTGTTCCTTGAGAAGCTCCTTCTCCTCTGTTCCCCTTCTAAATCTTCTAAACAGCATTTCCTGCATGCTTCCATAATCATTAGGTCCTTCAATGGTCTTTATTTTAAACCTTCTATATGCACTATTTAGGGATTTTCCATTTTCAAAAACGACCATGGAGCCAACAGAGAAAACACCATATATATTTGAAATGTCATAGGCCTCAATACGCTTTGGGGTCTTTGGGAGACAAAGCAATTCCTTTAATTCATTTAAAGTCTTTTCTATATTCTCCCTTTCAATATTAATTTTCTCTTCAAATTTTACTAAGTATTCCAAAGCATTTTTATGGACTAATTCAAGGAGTCTCCTTTTTTCTCCCCTTAGGGGCTGTTTTATGCTAACCTTATTTCCTCTCTTTTGAGACAACCATCTTTCAATTAATTCCATGTCCTCTATTTCTTCATCTATCAATATCTCTTTAGCTATAAAAGTAGTACCTGAATAAAATTGTTTAACAAAGGTAGCTAATATTTCCCTTCTATCCATACCTTCCGTTCCCTCTAGAATATGCTGTTCTCTTCCAATTAATTTTCCACTCCTTACAAAGAAAATCATCACACAGCTTCTATCACAATTTCTAGCCATTGAAATATAATCCTGGTTCACATTGGAGGTAGATATTATTTTTTGTCTTTCCATTAAATTATTTAGGGCATTTATTCTATCCCTATATTTTGCAGCCCTTTCAAAGTCCATTTGTCCAGATGCATCTAGCATCTTTTCTTTAAGTTCACTTACTAGTATATCATGTTTTCCTCCAAGTAAAAGAAGGACCTGCTGTACTATTTCCATGTACTCTTTATGGCTTATTCCACCATTACAAGGCCCTAGACATTTTTTAATATGATAATTCAGACAGGGTCTATCCTTATTTATTTCTAGGTTTCTATTACACTTCCTTAAGGGAAACAACTCTTCAATTGTTTCTAAGGTTTTGTTTACTGAATCTACATTTATATAGGGGCCAAAATATCTTGCATTATCCCTAATAATCTTCCTTGTCTTTATGACTCTTGGATATTTTTCTGCCACCGTAACCTTAATATATGGATAATTTTTGTCATCCTTAAGGGCAATATTATATCTAGGCCTATGTTTCTTAACCAAGTTTGCTTCCAAAATTAAGGCTTCAATCTCTGTATCTGTAATTATATATTCAAATTCATTAATACATTTAACCATAGCTTGTACCTTAGGAGGTTGGCTTTTAGAAGAGCGAAAATACTGACTAACTCTTTTTTTCAAGATTTTAGATTTTCCTATATATATTATTTCTCCCTTTTCATCCTTCATTATATATACTCCAGGTTTTTCAGGGAGCTTCTTTAATTGTTCCCTTATATCAAACATATACCTATGCACCTCTAATAAAAAATTTTATGATTCTATTTTATCAAAAACAAAGTAATTTCGTAATTTAATCTTTAATTATCTAATGTTACATGGATTCATGAATAGTTTTTAATATACAATATAATTATACATTATATATAGATTATACATAACCTTGATACTAAAGTCGGAAAGTAAAATCTTTAGCCTGTAGAAGTACTTACTATTTTAAAAAGAAATCAACCCTTGCAACAACAGAGCCATAGTACAGTCAACCCAAGTTCTCTTCAAAGACTTTTATTTTTTATTAAATTATGGTAAAATCATAGTATAAAAGCTAATGTTTGAAAAAAAGAGAATTTTCTTAAGGAGTGTGGTTTTTGCTTATGTCTAGTGACAGGCCCGCCGTCATCTCGTCTAAAATTAAGGGTTTTTTAGCTTGTATTGTCGTTTTAATTGCAATTTACTTTTTACAATCGATTTTTTCATCGATTTTCACCTTAGGTTTTAAGTTTATTAATCAACTTGGGTACCTATGACTTTAAAAAGATTTATATATAGTTATTTAAAGGGATGACATAAATATGTCATCCCTCATCTTGTTAACAAAGTTAACAAGATGATAGGCTTTAACAAACTTCCAAGTTCAAGGCACGCTAAAATCGAGGAGCGGAGCTTGCTCTACTGCAAGGGAGCACCGGAGATTTTAGCAGTAACGCAGAAATTGGGAGTTTGTTAAC
>JAKSBP010000139.1 GCA_022361035.1 Clostridia bacterium | reverse complement strand
TGCTTTCGTTTATTAAGTTTGTAACTCACACATCTATATTTTACGAGGTGAGAACGAATGATTAAGGGAACAGGAATTGATATTATAGAGATAGAAAGGGTAAAGAGTGCAATAGAGAATAGAAAGTTTATGGAAAGAATTTTTACAAAACATGAAATAGAGTACTTTAATACAACAAATAATAATATATATACTATTGCAGGAACTTTTGCTTCTAAAGAAGCTGTTGCTAAGGCTTTAGGAACTGGCATAAGAGGATTTAAATGGGTTGATGTAGAAATAGTTAGGGATGAATTAGGAAAACCTATGGTTATTCTACATGAAGAAGCGAAGACAATAGCCAATCAAAGAGAGATATCGAGGATTGAAATATCCATATCCCATTGTAAAGAATATGCTGTATCCCAAGCTATAGCCCTGTAGCTTTATTAAAAATCTTATAAGCCCTTTAGAATCTTAATTGTTCAATTACAGTTTTATAGATGGAGGAAAAGAAAATATTATAATTCCCGGCTAGAGGAACTAGTACAATAGGTTAACTTAGCTTTATTCTCATTTCTTTGTTAATTAAGGTGGTGTAACTATGAAGGTAGTTTTAAATGATGAAATTAGACAGATTGATAAAATTGCAATAGAGAAATATGGAATTCCAGGGATAATACTTATGGAAAACGCGGGAATTTCTGTAGTTAATGAAATAATTAAGGATTTTAGTTTAGATTCAAAGTTCACTATAATTTGTGGTACAGGAAATAATGGCGGAGATGGATTTGTTATAGCTAGACACCTGCATAATAGAGGTTATAAATTAAAAGTATTTCTAGTGGGAGAAAAGAATGGTATTAAGAGGGATGCATTAATAAATCATAATATAGTTAAGAAAATAGGCATCCATATAGATGAAGTCTTACATGAGGACGACCTTATAACTTTAAAGGAAAATATATTACACTATCCTATAGTTATTGACGCATTGTTTGGAACAGGATTAAACAAGGAGATTAAAGGAATACCTGAAGGGGTAATCAATATAATAAATACATATAGTAAAAACACCATATCCATTGATATACCCTCTGGAATAGGGGGAAATAGTGGAAGGGTATTTGGAAGGGCGGTAAGGGCTAATAAAACCTTTTCATTTGCATTACCAAAGCGTGGTAATTTAATGTATCCTGGGGCAGACTATAATGGAGAGCTTATTATTAAGGATATAGGGATACCTAATGGAGCTTTTAAAAATATGGAATTGAAGGTTAATCTAATAAATTTAGAACTTATAAAGGCTAATTTGCCTTCAAGAAAAAAAGATACCCATAAGGGAAGTTATGGTAAGGCAAATATTATAGCTGGTTCTGCCGGAATGGCTGGAGCTGCGGTTCTCACCTGTAGCTCTGCTCTTAGAACTGGTCTGGGATTACTCAAGCTATATATAGGTGAAAGCTTAAACCATATAGTAAAGGCTAGTGTTCCAGAAGCAATTACTGTTCCCCTACAGGAAGTGAGAAAAGGGATAATAGGAATAAATCATATAGAAAAAATAATTGAAGGTGCCAAATATGCCGATGTATTAGCTATTGGACCTGGATGTGGAACTAGTTCTGAGCTTTCTGAGATCGTAAAGCATGTTTTGATGGATCTAGAAGTACCAATGGTAATAGATGCTGACGGACTTAATGCCCTATCAAAAAATATTGAGTGGATTTTTGAAAAGAAATCAGAAGTTATTATTACTCCCCACTTAGGTGAAATGTCGAGATTATCAAATATGCCCATCGAAAAAATTGAAGATAATCCAATAAAGGTTGCTAAAAAATTTTCAGCAAAGTGGAATGTTACATTAGTATTAAAGGGGGCCAGGACTATCATAGCATCCCCAGAAGGGGAAGTATTTATTAGTACAAAGGGAAACCCCGGTATGGCAACTGCAGGAAGTGGAGATGTACTTACGGGGATAATAACCGGTCTTATGGCCCAAGGGTTAAAGCCTTTGAAGGCGGCTGTAACCGCAGTATATTTACATGGACTTACTGGAGATAGAGTTGCCAGTGAAAAGGGAGAGTATGGACTTTTAGCTGGAGATTTAGTTAAGGCCCTTCCATATGTCATAAGAGATATAGTAGAAGGTAAAACAGATTCATAAAAATCACTGGGAAGGAAACCTCAGAGCCTGCTTTCGTTTATTAAGTTTGTAAGTCACACATCTATAGAAACTATTACTAGTAAAGCCTTAGAAAAGGTTTTCAATGCTTAAAATCCCATAGAATTACTTGAGCTTCCTAGGGACTGAAAGGTGAGGATTGAAAGCTAGCAAAGGGTTAAAGATGCCTATGCAGAGCTTTTAACTAAATATCTATTAAAGTTATTATATTAGGAGGAGATAAATCATGAAGGCTAAGGATATTATGACTAGGAATGTAATTTTCGTCAAGGAAGAAGATAAGGTCGAGGATCTTGTTAAAATTTTACTTGACAATAGAATAAGCGGTGTTCCCGTTGTTGACGATGGACATAGGGTAGTTGGAATAGTCAGTGAGGGGGATTTGATATACCCTGAAAAAAGTTTACACTTGCCAGCATTTATCCCGGTTTTAGATGGTATTGTGTTCTTAGAAAGCTTTAAAAAATTAGAGAAGGAAATTAAAAAGATGACGGCATATCAAGTTAAGGATGTTATGATTAAAGAAGTTATTAAAGTAAAGGAAGACATGGAAGTTGAGGAAGTTGTAAACGTATTGATAAATAAAAATATAAATAGGGTACCTGTAGTGAATGAAGAGGATAAATTGGTGGGAATTATAACTAGAAGCAATATTTTAAGACATATTTATTAAGAGAGTAAAACCCTTGAATATATTATTTGTTGGAGGAGGTATTTTTGAGGTATAAATCATGGTCAATAATTATTTTGATGATTGTACTGCTGACGGGATGTGTTGAGAAAACCGATGAGGAAATATTCTATAGGGCTCAAAAAAAAATCGTATCCCTAGATACCTATAGAGCCAAGGCTAAAATAAGGGTATATGGAAATAAAGCTCCAGAAGAATATTTTGTACAACAGTGGTTCAAAGCCCCTGATAAGTACAGAACTGAAGTTGAAGAACCCGAGGATGTAAAGGGTAAAATAACAATATATAATGGCAAAAAAGCTTGGATATGTCAACCGAGAATAGGTCAAGAATGGCTCATGGAGGATTTTTCAAATTCAGTAGAGCAAAAAATGTTTTTAGGTTACTTTATCGATAATTTTCTTAATACTGAAAATCCAAGGTTAACTAGGGAAACCTTTGAGGATGAGGATTATATATTAATAGAAACTGACATTCCAGGAAATCATCCCTACTTTAATAAAAAAAGGCTTTGGTTTGATATAAAAAAATATTACCCCCATAAGCTTGAGGTCCTAGATAAAGACGATAATATAAGAATAGATGTGAAATATGTGGACTTTATATATAATGAGGATATAGATGATGAGATATTTACTATAAAGGGGAACCTTTAACAATTGGAGGATTAGGTTAATATGCAAAGGATAAAGGAAGTAAGACCGGTATGGGTTGAAATTAATCTAGATAACCTTGCCCATAATATTAGGGAGGTTAAAAGGATAGTGAAGCCCGGAACATTAATTACAGCAGTAATTAAGGCAGACGGATATGGTCATGGTGCTGTGCAAATAGCTAAAACTTTGATTGAAAATGGTGCAGATAGACTGGCGGTAGCCACTCTTTCCGAAGCTATTCAACTAAGGAGGAGGTACGAGAATATTCCCATTTTGATATTGGGATATACCCCAAATGATAGTGGGGAGCTAGTTATAAAACACAATATTATTCAAACTATTTATAGCTATAAACAAGCCTACCATTATTCCCAAAAATCCAAGGAGTTAGATGATAAAGTAAAGGTTCATATTAAAATAGATACGGGTATGAGTAGATTAGGTATGAAGGCTAATAAAGAGACAGTGAAAACTATTAAAGAAATTAGCAACCTTCCAAACCTATCAATAGAAGGAATATTCACCCATTTTGCTGTTGCCGATGAAGCTGATAAGGAATTTACATATGGTCAAGTTGAGAAATTTAAATCTCTTTGTGATGCTTTAGAAAATGAAAATGTAAATATTCCAATAAAGCATGTATCAAACAGTGGGGCTATAATAGATTTACCTGATATGAATTATAATATGGTTAGAGCGGGGATTATGCTCTACGGCCTATATCCTTCAAATGAAGTAGATAAGAAAAAGGTAGATTTAAAGGAGGTAATGTCCCTAAAGGCCCGGATATCCCATGTTAAAGAGATTGAAACAGGAGTAGGGGTTAGCTATGGTCTAATATATAAAGCTAGTAAAAAAACTAAAATTGCTACTTTGCCAATAGGGTATGCAGATGGGTATACAAGGTTGTTAACGGGTAAAGCTAGAGCCATAATTAAAGGCAAGAAAGTTCCAGTTGTTGGGAGAATATGCATGGATCAATGTATGGTTAATGTCACAGGTCTAGATGTAAATATTGATGACGAAGTGATACTATTTGGTAGTGATGGTAAAAATTACATAACTATTGATGATATGGCTCAAAGCTTAGGTACAATAAACTACGAAATAGTTTGCATGATAAGTAAGAGAGTACCTAGAGTATATCTTGAAAAGGGTAAGGTTATAGATATATATGACTACGTTTTACACCTATAATAAGAAAAATTCATTATAAATCCTTAAAGATTAAATAAACTTGAATAAAATACTATCTAGATTGACACACTTATACTAAATAGTATATAATGTTATTATCTTTGGAAAATATGCGATTTAAATTCCATTCGTTTTTGAAATTTCCCTTGGAGGTGCAAAATGGCCGAAAAGAAGAGAATAGTAGTATGTGTTCCAGACTCCCTACTTGAAGAAGTTGATTACATAGTAAAATTAGAAAAGAGAAATAGAAGTGAATTTATCAGGGAGGCCATGAAAGCCTATTTAAGGGAGAGAAAAAGGATGGAGATGAGAGAGGTTATGAAACATGGTTATAAAGATATGGCGGCTATAAATCTAGTTTATGCTGAAATGGGGATAGATGTAGACTTAAGTTGCCTTGAAAAATATGAGTCTGAACTTGCCGCGGAGTGTGAGTAGATTGATAATTAGAAGAGGAGACGTATTTTATGCTGACCTTAGTCCCGTTGTTGGTTCAGAGCAGGGGGGAGTAAGGCCGGTACTTGTGATTCAAAATGATATTGGAAATAAGTATAGCCCTACTGTAATAATTGCAGCAGTAACTTCGCAGATAAATAAGGCTAAGTTACCTACGCATATTGAGATAAATGGAAAACAATATGGATTGCCCAAGGATTCTGTTATTCTGCTTGAGCAAGTTAGAACCATAGATAAGAGAAGGTTTATTGAAAAAATCTGCAAGTTGGATGATGAAATGATGGATAAGGTCAATGAGGGATTAATGATAAGTTTAGGACTAATTGAAGTATAGAAAATAGTATAGCCCTTTGTTATTAAATAATAACAAAGGGCTTATTTTGATTTTTAGTATATTATATAAAAATGGATATGGATTTTAGGATTAGTTACAATTCTTTAACAACTTGTATATTTAATAGTTTTCATTTATTATAAATAGGGAGCTTAATTATTAATTCTTTCTGAAAATAAAATTTGTAGTATATTTATTTAAAGCATTTATGATAGAATGTAGATGGACGTAATTTAATATCGTACTCAGGAGGATAGATATGAATAAGAAGATAGTTAGAAAATGGATATTTATACTTCTTACCGTAGTCATCATAATAGGCAGTTTTGTTATAATTAGTGGAGCTGGATTCAAGGAACCAGGTTCTCAGGAGGATCCAATAGTGACCCTTGGCTATGTTGAAAGAAGATTGGAACAGATAAAATATTACATAGATCAAAGCATTAAAGAGATAAAAAATGGTGAGACAGAAACGGATATAAATATTGTAGATATAAATTCTGAGCTTGAGACATTAAAGGCTAAAATAGATCAGTTAGGTTCAGGTGTAAGTAATGAAAATAGCCCCGGATTAGTTTCTTCTTCAAAGTTTGAAGTTGTTTTCGTAGAAGCAGGAAAATTAATCTATTTTGGAGATAGTACTGAAGTTATTTTGCGCTCTGGTAAAGCTACTGCCATTGCTAGTCAAAACGGTGGACTTTCGAATTTAACGATTGGTAAAGACATTCAGACTGGGGAAGAGATTCCTCTTAATCATCTAATGCTTATACCCAGGGATGATGGTAGAGGTATGTCAGTAACCGTAGATTCATATGTTATGGTAAAGGGTGTATACAATATCAAATAGGATATATTTAATATAAATGCAGGGCTATTTAAATAGTAATTGAATAAACTTTTATATAGTTATGTTATATACCTAGGATAAATTTTCCTGAAATAATGAAAGATTTTACATTCTTTGAGGAAAATTTATTAATCTTTCAAAGCAGCATTACTATAGAAGAGTGATAGAGAAAGTTAACTTACTACAGCAGCCACAGAGAATCCTTTAGGCTCATGCTATAAATCTGTTTATAGATAGATAATAAAAGGTAAAACAGATTCATAAAAATCGCTCTAAAGGAAACCTCAGAGCCTGCTTTCGTTTATTAAGTTTGTGAGTCACTCGTCTATATAGTAGTATAATAGATATAACTTAAACCTTTATATAGGATCGACTTTGGTCGTTTCAGATTGCATAAGATTATAGGCTGTGACAAAAGTCCAAGTTCAAGGCATACTGAAATTGGGCCTTTATTACAGCTTTGAATAGTTTAAGTTGCTTTTGTTAAAATATAGAAGGGTCAAGCCTTCTAAATATGAACTCATAGGGAGGAATAAATATAATGATAATCGATTCTAAGGGAAAATTATTTGGAATTATTAATATAATAGATTTGGTTTTGATAGTATTAGTGGTTACTTTAATATCCGGTGGGATTTATAAGCTTAACAGCCTAAAAAACGTATCAATTGAAAACCAAAAACAAATAACCGTTACTGTAGAATTTGAAGATGAGAGAAAGGGATTCATAGACTCTATAAAGGATGGGGATATGCTCTTTGATTCAGTGAGGGGAACGGAATTTGGAAGAGTTATAGGTAAAACTATAAGGCCCCATCGTGAAGTGGTTATAAATAAGGATGGGAAGGTAGAATATAAAGAAATACCAGGTTCCTTTGCTGGAGAAGTAAAGATTCAATCAATGGCTTCAGTTAGTGATAGTGGAATTATAGTAGGCTCTAAGCCCTTATATATTGGATCTGAAACGAGGTTAAAATCAAACATATACGTATTTAGCTGTAAAGTCTTAAATATTGAAGAATAATTAATAATCAGTCTACTGGTATATGTCTGCATAGGAGATGATATCATGGAACATAGTTTAATTTATAGAGCCTTTAAAAGGATATTTGACTTAATAGAAAAATATTATAAATTGAGCTTTACAAGGAAATTAGTGAATAATATTTCTCAGAAGTTAAGGATTTTTTTTGTAAACAGCAGCATTTATAAATTCCTAACAAGGAATAATTATAATGCTGAAAATGTACTTAGATTTTCAATAATAGGTAGAATTGAAGCTCTAATTCAAAAAGCATTAGGTTTTTTACATGTAGTCTATGATAAAGGTATTTCGGGTAGCAGCATGTTAAAACTGAAATGGGATATTAAAAGAGTTGGAGTAGGGTTTTATTCTTTGATAATTATTGCAGGATTATTAACTTATAATCTATTGAGCTTTATATACAAGAGTGTTCATATCTTCCAGCTATACGTAAGTATGATTATTGTTTTTTTTACAATTCAATTCTATTTTTTAGATGGAAATAATATTTATAGAAATAGTTTTATTAAAAAAGTAATCGATGGCTTTTTTCATGATGGGGCCGAGGAGTGATGTCTGTGTTGGGAGAAATGTATTTAAGAAAGAATAAGTTGATTGGTATTGCAATAGGCATATTAGTAGGAATCTTATCCTATTTTTTTGGAGCCTTAGAAACTGCAAAGCTAATTATAGCTTTAATTATATTAAAAATAGCAATTAAAAAGCCTATATATGCTTTAATTTTATATATTTTAAGTATCCCCTTTGTTTCAGATATGAATTCACTATTGATGGGAATAGTTGTAATTGTTTCCTATCGAATTGACTTCATAAGAGAAGGTAAGCTTAAATTTAGATTTACACCTGCAAATTTTTTACTGATATTATTTACTATTACTGTTGTTATCAATACCTTTTTATCAGTTACCCCCAGTGGGAGCTTTAGGGATTTCGCTATTCACATAATAGCTATAGGAATAGTTTTTATGATGATTCACAGTAAAAATACTAAGAAAGAAGTATACTGGTTAAGCGTGACCTTGGTATTGACAGCTACAATTGTCTCAATTTATGGTATTTATCAGTATTTTCAAGGTGTACCTATGGAAAGTGGCTGGGTTGATATTACTCAAAATCCAGATATTAAAACAAGGGTCTATGCAACCTTCGAAAATCCAAATTTATTAGCAGAGTATTTAATAATGATATTTCCCATATCTATTACCTTACTTTTTTATAATAAAAATATTATCCAAAAAATCTGCTTTGCTTCTATTTCCTTTATCATTCTAATTTGTATTGGATTAACCTTATCGAGGGGAAGCTGGGTTGGATTAGCCTTTGGTATGATTTTATTTGTTCTATTGATTGACTTTAAAAAGCTTGTATTTTTTATACCAGCGGGTCTTGGAGCAATATTCTTAATGCCTACAATGATATTGCAAAGAATTGCTACAATTGGAAGTCTACAGGATAGTTCTAATTTTTATCGATATAATTTATGGAACATGGCTGTAGATATTCTAAAGGATTATTGGTTTTCAGGCATTGGAGTAGGATATTTGGCATTTAGAAAAATATCCCCCTTATATATAAGAACCATGTCCCCTTACCATACCCATAACACTTACTTGCAAATAGCAATTGAGCTTGGTATTGTAGGGATTATTGTATTTCTATTATTGATAATCAATATATTTAGAATGGGAGTTAGTGCAATTGTAAACAGCAAAAACAGATTTACTAAATATTTTACAACCTCCTACATGGTTTCCCTAAGTGCAGTATTAGTACATGGCATGGTAGAACATGTACTTTATAATCCTAAAATCATGTTGATGTTCTGGCTTATTGTTGGAATGAATATATGTGCCTACAATATATATATAGATGAAAA
The DNA here is from genome assembly GCA_022361035.1 of Clostridia bacterium. GTDB lineage: Bacteria > Bacillota > Clostridia > Peptostreptococcales > Caminicellaceae > JAKSBP01. The sequence continues at coordinate 58,014 of JAKSBP010000139.1, read as the reverse complement.
ATCAATTAAGGAAATCTAATGTAAAAATTTAAGATATGAAATTCTCTAATTTATATAGGTAGAAAAGGTATAAGCTCCTTTGGCAAAAGCCAAACCCGGGGGCTTCAGATGGAGGTTCTACTTTAGATTAAGCAGGAAGGTAAAATCCCCTACTTTTAGAAGTGGGAGTCTTAAAAATTGATAAATTAAAGAGGATGGTATGAATGAATATTTTGTTAGCTGCGATGTCTTTAGATATTGGAGGGGCAGAAACCCATGTTTTAGGGTTAGCAAAAGAATTAAAGAAGATGGGCCATAAACCAATAGTGATTTCAACTGGTGGAGTTTATGTAAAAGAATTAGAGGATAATGATATCCCCCATTATGAAGCGCCTTTAAATAAGAAAGATATCATTAACCTTACTAAGTCAGTGAGAATTATATGGAAAATAGTGAATAGGGAGAAAGTTCATTTGCTGCACGGACATGGAAGGATACCAGCTTTAAATTGTAAACTAATTTCTGTTTTAAAGGGAATTCCTTTTATGACTACTGCCCATGCGAAATTTAAAGCTTCTTTGATTTATAGATATACTTCTTTTTGGGGGAAGGAAGTCATATGTATAAGTGAAGATATAAAGGACCATTTAATAAACAAGTTTAATGTACAACCAAAAAAAATAACCATAATACCAAATGGAATAGATATAGAAAAGTTTTCACCGAAATTAGATGGCATCAATGTAAGGGATGAGCTAAAGTTAAATGATGATACCATAAAAATTGTATATATAAGCAGAATCTCAGGGTCATTAACTAAATTAGTGAAGATGGTTATTGAGACGGGGAAAGAAGTTTACAAGGAGATGGAAAATATAGATTTGATTGTTGCCGGTGATGGAGAGGATTTTAAGGAAATCTGTGAAGTTAGTGATAGGGTGAACTCTGAAGCAAATAGGAAATTTATTCATATTCTTGGCAAGCGAACCGATGTGGCAGAGATTTTTTCCTTGGCTAGTCTAGCAATCTCTGTATCAAGGTCTGCTTTAGAAGCTATGGCTTGTGGAAAACCTGTTATCTTGGCAGGTGGAGAAGGGTATATGGGATTGTTAACAGAAAAGAATATAGATGCTGCCATATCAAATAATTTTACCGGCAGAACTTCCGATAATGAAATAAGTGTTCAAATACTTAAAAAAGAAATTTTAGAATTCTTACATCCTTCCAATGAAGAAAGAAGGAGTGAATTGGGTAATTTGGGAAGAAAGGTTGTTAAAGAGCGATTTTCAATTGAAGCAATGGCTCAAAATACCGTTGATATATATACTAAGCTGTTAAAGGGAGTGTAACAAGTTGAAAATAATTGATGATAAGGGAAAACTATTTGGGCTTATAAATTATTTAGATTTAATAGTATTGCTAATAGTTCTTTTATTGGCAGGAAAGTTTTTTATTTTAGATAATGATGAAAATAGTAAGGATTTTCTTAAAACCCAATCTGATAAGGAAATTTTACTTACTTACTATGTTGAAGGAGTAAAAGATATATCAGTAAGTAGCGTTAAAGAAGGAGATTTATTCAGGGATGTGGAAACAAAGAATGTTTTAGGAGAAGTAATGAAGGTAGAAGTAAGTCAGAATAAAATCCAGACATCGGACAGGGATGGAAATGTCATATACAGTGAGGTTCCAGATAGATATGATATTATGATTACACTCAAGTGTAGGGGTAATATTTCACAAAAAGATATCAAGGTATCTAATGTGGACGTTCAAATAGGCAGGTCGATGTTAATTGAAAGTAAGCTAATAAGATTTATGTCAGTAGTTCATGGAATAGAATATGAAATATAAATACTCTAGCTAATATATTATATCCTAATTATCTTAAGAAATCCTATAGCTGTTATCTTAAAAGGATTAGGATATATAAATCTCCTTTTAATGTTGATGGCTTAAAAAATTGAAAATTAGATTTATAAATAAATTCTATATAGAATTATAAATACATAATATTTTATATAAATGACTTTAAGGCCTATATCAGCTAAGAAAATAATTTAAATACTTGCTAGAACTTGGAACTATTAGAAGTATGTCTAGGACCTGCTTGTTCCAAATAATTCCTTGAAAGGAAGAAATTTATGAAACGTGCATTTATTTTTGGCTATTATGGTTTCAAAAATCTGGGGGATGAAGCAATTCTATCTTCTATTGTGAAAATGATTAAAGAAAAAAATCCCTCGACACAAATATATGCCCTTTCCTATAATGTAAAATATACTGAAAAAGTTCATAAAATAAAAGGGGTAAGTAGGAATAGCATTAAAGATATAATTAGTACTATTAAAAATTCGGATATAGTTATTAGTGGGGGAGGTTCATTACTACAGGATGTAACCAGTAGTCGATCCCTGCTATATTACTTAGCAATTATACAGGTAGCTAAACTATTTAAAAAAACCGTACTATTTTTTTGTAATGGTTTTGGTCCAATTAGAAAGAGATATAATAAATATTTAGCTAAAAAAATAATTAATAGGGTAGATAAGATTGTATTGAGGGATCAAGAATCCAAAAAGCTAATGGAAGAAATAGGAGTTACAAAGGAAATAGATGTAACTGTGGATTCCACCTTTTACTTAGAAAGCGTAGATGAAACAAGGGTTAAAAAGATTCTAGAAAAGGAAGATATTCCAACGGATAAACCCCTTATAGGAATTTCTGTTAGACCCTGGTATGTAAAGGAAGATTTTATAGATACTATGGCAAGCTTTGGAGATTATATTTCAGATAAAGGGTTAAATGTTTTATTTATACCTATGCAAGCCTCTAAGGATGAGAAAGTATCAAAGGAAATAATGGATAAAATGAAAAATAAATCCTACATATTGACAAAGGAGTACACATCAGAGGAAGTTCTAGGCGTTATTGGAGCCTTAGATATTTTGATTGGTATGAGATTACATGCCCTAATATTTGCAAGTATTAAAGGAATTCCTATGATAGGCTTGGAATATGACCCAAAGGTTAAGGCGTTTTTGAGAATGGTTAACCAGAGAAGTGGGGGAAAGGTAGAAGAGTTAGATAACTTTAACCTATGTATAGAATTTGATAATCTATGGAATAAAAGGGACCATGAGGCAGAAGAACTTTGTTCTATAGGAGCAAATTTAAAGGATATAGTAAGGAAAAATAAAGATATTTTAAATGACATGTTAAAGTGGGTGTAATAATGAGAAAGACTGTCAAAATATATGGTTCTCCAATAGATATAGTAACTATGGAAAGTGCTTTTGAAAGATTTAAAAATCTACTGGATAGGTCTGTATTTTCATATGTCTATACTCCAAATACAGAAATTGTTATGAAGGCTAAAAATGATGAAAGTCTTATGAAGGCTTTAAAATCCTCAGATATGAATATACCCGATGGAATTGGATTGGTTATTGCTTCAAAAATACATAGACTAGGTCTTATTGAGAGGGTAACTGGGATTGATTTAATGGGAAAGGTACTTGAATTCTGCGATTATTCTAGGAAGTCTATCTATATCCTAGGAGGTAAGCCAGGAGTAGCTGAGATGGCATCCCATAATATCCAAGAAAAATATCCTAATATTCAAATAAAGGGATATAGGGATGGATATTTTAAAGGAGAAGAAGAAAATGATGTTATAGAAGGTATAAATGAAGTATCCCCTGATATTTTGTTTGTTGCACTAGGCGCTCCTAAACAGGAGAAGTGGATACATGAACACAGAAAAGCTTTAGGTGTTAAGGTTGCCATGGGTGTGGGAGGATGCGTAGATGTTTGGGCTGGAACAGCAAAAAGGGCACCGAAAATCTTTCAAATTCTTGGATTGGAATGGCTTTATAGGCTGTTAAAGGAGCCTTGGAGATTTAAGAGAATGTTAGCACTTCCCAAATTTATGATAAAGGTTCTTATAAGTAAAAATATTAGTAGTTAGAAATATGGAAGAGGCATATAAGGAAGGTTACTAAAGGTCTGAGAATTATAGGGGGTGAAGGAATATATCCAAGAAAGAGTAGATTCCCTTAGCCAGGATATCCCACTCCTATCTAGAAGGGAAAGTCGCAATAACCATTTGCCCCCTATAAGTTTAGATAGAGGTCTTTTATTTTGCTGCTCTAAATAGAACTTGAATATCTAAGCTTTATTTAAATATAGTATATTCTATATATGGACAAGTATTTATCATGATTGCAATCATAAATGGATTTTATAGAGAGGGATTTACCCAAATATATAAAAAGAATTAGCAGGAGGTAAAATTTATGAATAATCGGTACCCGGAATTAAACAAAGTAGCTACGCAAATTAGAAAAGACATAATAGAAATGATTAGTGCTGCAGGATCAGGTCATCCCGGTGGCTCATTATCAGCCGCAGATATTTTAACAGTTTTATATTTTGAGAAGATGAATATAGATCCTGAAAATCTTGAGCTTAGGGATAGAGATAAATTTGTACTCTCAAAGGGTCATGCTGCACCGGCTCTATATGCCGCCCTTGCAAGGAGGGGATATTTTTCACCTGATGAGCTAGTAAAATTAAGGCAAATAGGTAGTATGCTTCAAGGGCATCCAGATATGAAAGGTATTCCTGGTGTTGAGATGTCTACAGGGTCCCTAGGACAAGGATTTTCATCTTCGATTGGTATGGCTTTAGCTTCGAAACTAGATAAAAAAAATAGTAGAATATATGTTTTACTTGGCGATGGAGAAATAAATGAGGGGTTAGTATGGGAGGCTGCTATGGCTGCTGCCCATTATAAATTAGATAATCTTACGGCAATTCTAGATTTTAATGGACTTCAAATTGATGGTAAAAATGAAGATGTAATGAATATAAAACCTATAGATGAAAAATGGAAAAGCTTTGGTTGGAATGTAATTGAAATCGATGGACATAATTTTGAAGAAATAATTAATGGATTTAATGAAGCAGAGGGAACTAAGGAGAAGCCAACAATGGTCATAGCCAAAACTATAAAGGGCAAGGGTGTTTCCTTTATGGAAAATGAGGCTTCATGGCATGGGGTTGCTCCAAAGGATGAAGAGAAGGAAAGGGCATTAGAAGAGCTTGGAGGTGCAAGGTAATGACAACTAAAATAGCTACTCGTGAAACATATGGTGAAACCTTAGTAGAGCTTGGGAAAAATGATGAAAATATTGTTGTACTTGATGCGGATTTATCAAAATCTACAAAAACCCACAGTTTTTCAAAGGAATTTCCAAATAGATTTTTTAATATGGGTATAGCCGAGCAAAATTTAATGGGGACTGCCGCTGGTTTAGCTGCTTCGGACAAGATACCATTTGCCAGTACATTTGCAGTTTTCGCTTCAGGTAGGGCCTTTGAAATAATAAGAAACTCCATATGCTATCCAAAACTAAATGTAAAGGTATGTGCTACCCATGCAGGTATTACAGTAGGGGAAGATGGTGCTTCCCATCAGGCAATTGAAGATATTGCAATTATGAGGTCACTTCCAAATATGGTAGTTTTAAATCCCGCTGACGCGGTGTCTACTAAGGCCCTATTAAAGGAAATAGTAGAGTATGAAGGTCCAGTGTATGTGAGGCTAGGTAGAGCTAAGGTTCCTGTAATATATGATGATGATGTTAAGATTACCATAGGTAAAGGTATGGAAGTGAAAGGCGGTAATGACATTACAATTATTGCAACGGGGATTATGGTAAATGAGGCTTTAAAGGCAAGGAAAGAATTATTAAAGGAAGGTATTACAGCAAGGGTTATTGATATACATACCATCAAGCCCATAGATAAAGAAATAATTATAAAGGCTGGAAGGGAAACCAAGGGAATCGTAACTGTTGAGGAGCATAGTATTTTAGGGGGATTAGGCAGTGCCGTTGCTGAAGTTTTAGCAGAAAATCATCCTACCCTATTAAAGAGGGTAGGTATTAATGACACCTTTGGTGAGTCCGGTAAGCCCGATGAGTTAATGAAAAAATATGGGCTGACAGCAGAGAATATAATAGCTAAGGCTAAAGAGATATTAGATTAGGAAGCTGCATAATACATATGGAAGCACTATCAAATTGAAATTTGATAGTGCTCAGATTGTTGACAAAGTCAACAAGATGATAGGATTTTGAGAAATCTGAAGTTCGAGGCGTGCTGAAACCGAGAGGCCGCAGCGTATAAAGAAATACGTAAGGGTTCTCGGTTGAAGCAACAACGAAGAAATTCGGGTTTGTCAACAGCCTCAGCACTATCAAATTTCAATTTGATAGTGCTTATTTAAGTTATAAATACTATATAGAATAAAAGCAATTGAAACTATAATATAACAGTTCAAAAGAAAAGGGGAATAGGAATAATGAAATTAGGAGTTAAGCTAGGACTGTATAAAATTCAATTATGTTTTCATGGATGGAATATTTATGTCCCCTATTGAATAGTATTAAATAGGCATAATCATGATATATAAAGGGGGAATTCATAGAAATGAAGTCTAATACTAATATGGAACCTAATATTAATATGAAACCTAGCAATGATAAGAAGAGACCGAGTCTTCTTAATATTAGGTCTCTAATGATTGCCATAATAGCTCTGCTTGTATTAGTAAGTGGAATCATGGGAATAAGACATTTTATGGAGGATGATAAAGAAGTAAAATTTCAGGTTTTAGAGGAGAAAGAAATACCACAAAAAATTAAAGAAATCTTACCTAGATATCAAAACCTAGAGAGGGCTTTAGCCTGTAAGGTTAATGGAGAAATTTTTGTCATAGTAACAAGGGGAGAAAAACCTACAGGGGGATATACTGTTGATATAGATAAGATTGAGAAAATCCAGGGAGAAGATGATAAATTTAAGATAGTTGTTTATGCTAGGTTTAAGGACCCGAAACCTGGAGATGTTGTGACAGAAGCAATTACATATCCTTATATTCTTACTAAAACTAATTTAGATGAATTACCATATAGAATTGAATTGAAAACAAGATATGAAGATTGAAAAAGTGACCGAAAATTCGGTCTTTTTTTATGTAAAGAATTTCGACACAGAGCTAAGGTCTGGAAAGGCATTAAAAATCTAATTATTCCTTCTATAAAATTGAACATTTTTTTACCAATATTTACTTAAAGGTAATTATCGAAAAATGTCGAAACACTATAAATATGTGTGATTATGAAGTTGACATTAGTTGAAAAGTCTTTCGATATAGCGAAAAAATCTATATCACTCTAGATATAAACTTATCTAAATATTGACTATCTATATTCTCAATAATTAATTCTAGAAAGCTAGAATTGTAAAAATTCCCTAAAAGTTATTTATCTTTAATGTAAATTTACAATATTTAAGGAGGACAATGGATGAAGTTTAAGAAATTCATTATTGGAGGATTAGTCGTACTGACATTATTCTCTCAAACTATTATTAATGTATTGGCAGATTGGGTTTCCTATGAGGTGAAGTCTGGTGAAACCTATTGGAAGATAAGTCAAAAATACTCTATTAATTTAAATGAGCTTCTCATACAAAATTCTGCTGAAACTAATGATTATCTAAAAGTTGGACAAGTAATTAAATTGCCCTATGACCCAGAGGATAAAATTCTTTATAAGGTGAAGTGGGGAGATACATACTGGAAAATAGGTAATAGGTTCAATATTGACATAAATACTTTACTTAGGGCAAACAATGCAAATTCTCAAAGTATGTTAAATACCAATGATGTGATAATAGTACCAAATCAATATAATTTTCAGGTCCATATTGTAAAGTCTGGCGAAACCTATTGGAAAATAAGTCAAAAATATTCAGTTAATTTTGAGGAACTCTTAAAAATAAATAATGCAAATAAATATAGTGAGCTTAATATAGGACAAAGCGTACTTGTACCCAAAGGCAATTCCTCTACGAGCTACTCTAATGGTAGTGAGCCATATGTTACTTATATCTATTACAAAGTTCAAAAAGGTGATGATTTTTGGAAAATCTCTCTTAAATTTGGTATTCCTCAACATGAATTGATTAGCGTCAATAATGTTAAGGCAAGTAGAATATTGAATATTGGTGATGTTCTTAAAATACCCGTTCATCACGTACCAGTTAAAAGCACTCCTGGAGCTAAATATGGTGAATTTCTAGACTGGTGGACAGAGGCACAATACGTAGCACCTATTGGCAAAGTTTTTACAGTTAGAGATTTTTACACAGGCAAGCAGTGGACTATGAAGAGAACTATAGGAGCTAACCATGCAGATTGCGAGCCGTTGACACAATATGATGCCACTGTCATGAAAGATGTATGGGGAGGTAATTACAGTTGGAAAACTAGACCGATACTAGTCATTGTCGATGGGCGGAAAATAGCAGCATCGGCCTCTTCAATGCCCCATGATATACAGTATATTAAGAATAATGGTGTAACAGGACATATGGATATACACTTTGCAAACAGCACAAGGCATAAAGATGGTAAAATAAATTATGACCACCAATACAATATTAAAGTCGCTGCTGGATTGAAATAGAAATAACTGAAAGGGACCTATACTAAGATTTGTCGGAATTATAAGAAGATTAATTCCAATATTAAAAAATTATATGAATTAAAATAATTTAGAAAATTTAAAAAAAGAATTGACTTATATGTATAAGGGTAGTATAATTTTCATAAATATTCAATAAAGTTTTATATAAAAGTGTTGATAGAGAGAAAGATATCTGGACTTTATCTATAGAGAGTCAACGTTTGCTGGAAGTTGATGTTAAAGTAGATATGTAATGATCACTCTTGAACTGCCTGATTGAAAGGATTAGCCCCCAGTAGATTAGGTCGGGTGCTACCGTTATATAGCTAAGATTCAAGGAATAATCCTTTGATCTGTAAATTAAGAGTCAATTAGTTTATTGTTGGAATTAGGGTGGTACCGCGAGAAATAGTCTCTCGTCCCTAGGATAAAATATTATCTTAGGGGTGGGAGATTTTTTATTTTGAAAAAGTGGCTAAAGAGATATTAAAAGAGCTATGAGGGAGGTGAGTAGAATTGATTCCTTATTGGAGAAATCCGAGGAAAAGGGAAATAGGCAGACAAAAAAATAGCTAATAGACTTATGAGAGTCCCTTAGCTAAAGACAAATAAAAAAATTTATATACCCTAGTAAAGTATTTAGACACAAAAACCATATATCCTGCTTTAAATTTAAAGAAAATAAGGAAATTATATCTATTTTTTCAATAAAATCATTTTTATGTAAATCTTATAGGTGTTTATTGCTTAAAAACATATATTAAAGTCCAAATCAATAATCTGAATCAAAAAAATAAAAATATTTAGGGAGCTGAGTAGATTTGGAAAAAAAAGTTTTGTGTAGAGTTGATAGTGGGCTAGAAACCCTAATGAGAGTAGTAGGTCTTTTAAAGAGAAAAAGATTTGATATCAGAAGTGTAAATATGGAGGAAATAAAGGATTCAAGCTTTTCAAACCTAGAAATAATATTAAGGGATGAATTTAACCTAGGCTTTGAGCAGGCTATAAGTCAAATGGAAAAACTTATAAGTGTCCATGATATAAGGGAAGTAAGTTAACGTATTGTACTAATTTCTAAAGTTAGAAGCTTTAGCGGTAAAATTTTATGAAGGTCATAGGGGAAATTATAAAGCTATATAAATATTTAAAGTGTTTATAATTTCCCATGTGTCATAAAGGTCAATCAAAAAAATATGAAAGCTCCTTGATTACTGCTAGAAATCATCTAGTAGCCTCGGAGAATAAATTTTAATATAGGAGGAATTCAAATGGCAAAGATGTACTATAATAATGATGCAAATTTGGAATTATTAAAGGAAAAAAGGGTGGCAGTTATTGGATTTGGTAGTCAAGGGCATGCTCATGCACTAAATTTAAAGGAAAGTGGAGTAAATGTTGTTGTAGGTCTATATAAAGAAAGTAAATCCTGGAGTAAAGCTAAGGAACAAGGTTTAGAGGTTATGGAGGTAGCTGAAGCCGTTAAGGAAAGTGAAGTGGTTATGCTTTTAGTACCCGATGAACATCAGAAAAAGGTCTATACTGACCACATTGAGGATAATTTAAATGAGGGAAATGCATTGGTATTTGCCCATGGCTTTAATATTCACTTTAGTCAAATAACCCCACCAAAATATGTAGATGTATTTATGGTTGCACCTAAGGGTCCAGGACACTTAGTTAGAAGAGTATACTGTGAAGGTAAGGGCGTACCTGCACTGTTTGCTGTTTATCAGGATTATACAGGTAGGGCAAAGGATATGGCCTTGGCTTATGCCAAGGGAATAGGTGCAGCTAGGGCAGGAGTTCTAGAAACCACCTTTAAGGAAGAAACTGAAACCGATTTATTTGGAGAACAATCGGTACTCTGCGGTGGAGTTACAGAGCTTATAAAGGCAGGATTTGATACCTTGGTTGAAGCTGGTTATCAACCAGAAATAGCATATTTTGAGTGCTTACATGAATTGAAGCTGATTGTAGATTTACTTTACGAAGGTGGATTTGAAAAGATGAGATATAGTATAAGTGATACAGCAGAGTATGGGGACTATATGGTTGGTAGGAGAATCGTAACCGAGGAAACTCGCAAGGAAATGAAAAAGGTTCTTGAAGAAGTACAAACCGGTGTATTTGCAAGGAATTGGTTGTTAGAAAACAATTTAAATAGACCAGTATTTAACTCAATGAAGAAAAGAGAGCTAGAGCATCCTATGGTTGATGTAGGAAAGAAATTAAGAAGTATGATGGAATGGATTAAAGAATAGGGGGAACTAGATTTGAAAAGTGATTCAGTAAAAAAAGGTATAGAAAAGGCACCCCATAGATCTTTATTTAAGTCCTTGGGTTTAACAAATGAAGAGTTAGATAAACCATTAATAGGTGTAGTAAATACTTATAACGAGATAGTTCCGGGTCATGTGCACCTAAGAAACATAGTTGAAGCCGTAAAAAGGGGGGTTCTGATGGAGGGAGGGACTCCATTAGAGTTTCCAACGATAGCAGTTTGCGATGGAATAGCCATGAACCATGAAGGAATGAAGTACTCCTTACCAAGTAGAGAATTAATTACCGATAGCATAGAGATAATGGCAAAGGCCCACGGATTGGATGGTCTAGTACTAGTACCAAACTGTGATAAGACAGTTCCAGCAGTTCTTATGGCGGCGGCAAGACTTAATATTCCTGCCATAATTGTCAGTGGAGGTCCAATGCTAGCAGGGAAAGTCGATGGAAAGAAAATCGATTTAACTACGGTATTTGAAGGGGTAGGGGCAGTAAAGGCTGGTAAAATGACTGAGGAGGAACTAATAAGAATTGAAGATAATGCTTGCCCTGGATGTGGTTCTTGTTCGGGAATGTTTACTGCAAACTCTATGAATTGCATGACAGAGGCCCTGGGCTTAGCATTACCAGGAAACGGTACTGTTCCCGCAGTTTATTCTGAGAGAATAAGGCTTGCAAAATATACGGGGATGAAAATAATGGAGCTAATCAAGGAAAGGGTTCTTCCAAGGGATATTTTGACTGAAGAGGTCTTTGAAAATGCCCTAACTGTGGATATGGCACTGGGATGCTCAACGAATACTGTATTGCATTTAATTGCCATTGCTAAGGAAGCAAATATAGAAGTAAACCTAGAAAAAATAAATCGGATAAGCGAAAGCACTCCAAACCTATGTAAGCTGAGTCCCGCTGGGCCTTATCATATAGAGGACCTATATGAGGCCGGTGGAGTTATGGCGGTAATGAATGAATTGAGTAAAAAGAATCTATTAAACTTAAATGAAAATACAGTCTCATGTAAATCCGTTGGACAGTTAATAGATGGATGTGAAAAATCAGGGGATAAGGTGATTGCTTCCATTGACAATCCATACAGTGAAACTGGAGGCATTAAGGTTTTAAAGGGAAGCCTTGCACCGGAGGGATCAGTAGTTAAAAAATCCGCTGTTTCATCAAAAATGTTTAGAAATAAAGGGAAGGCTAGAGTATTCGATTCAGAAGAAGAAGCCGTTACTAAAATTCTAAATGGAGAAATACGTAAGGGAGAAATAGTAGTAATAAGATATGAAGGTCCAAAAGGGGGCCCAGGCATGAGGGAGATGTTAACACCGACATCCTCCTTAGCAGGTATGGGTCTTGATAAGGATGTAGCTTTAATAACCGATGGAAGATTCTCCGGTGGTACTAGGGGAGCAGCTATTGGCCACGTTTGCCCCGAAGCCGTTGATGGAGGACCAATTGCCCTTGTTGAAGAGGGAGATATTATCGACATAGATATGATAGAGGGTAGGTTAGATTTACTTGTTGATGAAGAAGAACTAAATGCCAGAAGAGAAAAAATTACAATAACACAGTTTACCCCTGGAGGATATCTAGGTAAATATAGTAAAATGGTTTCGTCATCCAGTAAGGGAGCGGTATATAAAGGGTTGTAAGCTTGTGAGGGAAGGAAGGTGAAAGGATGGAGCTTAGTGGAGCACAAATAATATTAGAATGTTTAAGGGAACAGGATGTAGATACAATATTTGGATATCCAGGTGGAGCAGTGATACCATTATATGATGCCCTATATGACAAATTTCATCTATTTACCCATATCTTAACGGCCCATGAACAGGGTGCTGTCCACGGAGCCGATGGATATGCCCGTTCAACGGGTAAAGTTGGAGTATGTTTTGCGACCTCAGGACCCGGGGCAACTAATACTATTACAGGGATAGCTACGGCATATTTAGATTCGGTGCCTTTAGTAGTATTTACAGGGCAAGTTCCTAGAACTCTACTTGGTAAGGATTCCTTCCAAGAAGTAGATATAACAGGAATATCTCTTCCCATTACAAAGCACAATTACCTTGTGGAAAATGTAGAGGACTTACCAGCTATAATAAGAGAAGCCTTTGATACGGCTAGAAGTGGAAGACCTGGACCTGTCCTTATAGATGTGCCAAAGAATTTATTTACGGATAAATCATACTATACAAAAGCCATGGAGCCACTAGGTAAAACCGTTATAGAGGAAATAGATGATGACTTCATTGATAAGGCCGCTAATATTATAAATAAATCTTTAAAACCAGTAATTTATGCAGGCGGTGGGGTCATAATATCAAATGCTTCTAAGGAATTATGTGAGTTTTCTAATAAGGCAGATATCCCCGTGGTCAATACCTTGATGGGACTTGGCTGCTTTCCCAGACAGGATGAACTCTCCCTTGGTTTAGTTGGTATGCACGGTTTTAAAGAGGCCAATTTGGCTGTAACAAATAGTGACCTAATAATTGCTATTGGAGCAAGATTTAGTGATAGAGTTGTGGGGAATGTAAACAAGTTTGCCCCTAAGGCTCAAGTTATTCACATAGATATTGATAAATCTGAAATAAATAAGAATAAAAGGGCTGACTTATCTATCATTGGAGATGTTAGAGAAATACTTGAGAAACTAATTGAAAAAGTAGTCCATACAAGGAGAAGTTCATGGCTTAAAGAGATTAATAAATGGAAATCTAATGCCAATTTAAATGATGAGGACTTTACACCCAAAAACATTATTAAAAGGGCTAAGGACATATTGGGTGGAGATACAATTGTTGTCACTGATGTAGGGCAACATCAGATGTGGACTGCTCAATACTGGGAATTTGAAAGACCTAGAAGCTTTTTGTCCTCCGGTGGATTAGGTACCATGGGATATGGCCTTGGAGCTGCCATCGGAGCACAAATAGCAAATCCCCATAGCAAAGTACTACATCTAACAGGTGATGGGAGCTTTAGAATGAACTGTAATGAATTGGCTACCGTTTCAAAGTATAACCTACCAACCATAACCCTAATGTTAAATAATAATACCCTTGGAATGGTAAGACAGTGGCAGAAATTATTTCAAGATGAAAGATATTCTGAAACCGATATTGGAAATGAAGTCGATTATATCAAATTAGCTGAGGCATATGGAGTTGATGGCTATAGGGCAGAAGGGTTAGAAGAACTGTCCCAGGTATTAAAAGAAGTAATGAAGATGCGAAAATCAGCAGTTATTGAATGTAAAATAGATAAGGACGAATGTGTTTATCCAATTGTGCCTGCGGGAAAAGCCATAGATTATATAATTGAATAAAGAACAATGTAAAAAAGTTATTAAAAGAAAATCCTCTTCTAATGAGGATTTTCTTTTTTGTAAAAAATATAATTATATAAAATTTTTACATTTGTTACATTTTTATAGGGTCTTTAAGTCAAAAAAGATTCTTTTTTTATTTAAGAAAGTAATTGTTAACTTAAATTTAACTAAATATTTCATGAAAATCGTTATTATAATAATTGAAACAATAAGACTTTAGTCTTCTAACCATAGGAGGAATTTTATGAATCTAAATCAGAGTGAGAAAAATACAATGGGAAAACCAAGGGCTAGTATAAGTAAGAAATTATTAAGATTATATTTAGGATTATATCAAAAAATTAAACCATCTAAATACACAGACAAGTCTAAAGCAAGGAATAAAAATAGTGAGATAAAAGGAAAAGTCAAAAACGTTTCAGCAGCTATGTTAAGAAAAATAAAGCATCTTATTAATTTCATTATGAATATTGATATACTGAAGAACAATAAGATAAGCTTTATTAATCTAAACGACTTTAAGATTCATGGGAAGTTGTTATTTATGGTTTTCATAACCGTATTAGTTCCTATAACTGCATTAAGCATCTTATTTATTAATAATGCTAGCGGTAAGATTGAAAACGAAGTTTTAAAGGGAAATGAGTTATTTACTGCATTAACTAAAGAAAGAATTGATGAATATTTTTACAACAGAGAAGTAGATGCAAAAATACTATCTAAATCAAAAATTATTAGTGAAGGAATTGAAAAGCTTAATAATTTTGATAGTAGTGAAGCAGAAAAACAAAAAATTGTAGATGATTTTAAGGAGTTTTTAGATGTTGCTTTAAAAAATCATGAATATACTGATATTTTCCTAACTGACAAGTATGGAGAGGTTATTTTTAGTAATAAGTACGATAAACTCGATATAGCTCCATTAACTTTTTCAGGGGATTTTTGTAAAAAAGCTATGGAGGGTGAACAAAATTGGTCTGGGGTGTTTCGTAATACCTTTATAGGGGATAATTTAATTGTATTATCTACTCCAATCTATTCTGAAAAAGATGGTAGTAAACCTATCGGTACTTTAAATATGGTATTAAATCAAGGAAAGATAAACATTATAGTGCAAAGTGGAATTAATAAAATTGGAATAACAGGAGATGCCTATTTAATAGACTCTGAAGGATTACTGCTTACTAATACTATAAAGGATGAAAAGGTTCAAAAAATTGCTTTAGAAGACTCGATTGAGACTGAGGCTGTAAGTATATTGTCAGAACCAATAAAAAATGGAGATATAGAATTTAATCAGACAGATATTTATAAAGGATATACCGGTAAAGAAGTAATAGGGACTTTATCTATAGCTAAAATCGGTGATAGTTATTCGGGACTTATTATAGAAGTTGAAGAGGACGAAGCTTATGGAAGCATTACGGATTTAAAGAGAAGCCTATGGATTATAGTTTTAATAATTATACTGATATCCACAATCCTAGCAATTAGAATGGCTAGGACTATAAGCAAGCCTATTGGAAAGGTTATAGGAGTTACTAATGAAATAGCAAATTATAACTTAGTAAGTGAAACCAAGGTAGACCAAATAAAAAGAAAGGATGAAATAGGGGATTTAGAGAGGGCCATACTAAAAATCAGAAATAATTTAAAAAATATTATTAGGGAGGTAGAAAAATCTGCTCGGGAAGTGGCAGTTTCATCCCAGGAGCTTAAGGCAAACTCCCTCCATTCTTCTCAATCGGTAGATGAAGTATCAAGGACTATAAGTGAAATAGCCCAAAGGACCTCAGAGCAGGCCCAAAGTGCTGGAGAAAGCTTTGAAAAATCTAGTAGCTTAAGTTATATAATATTAGAAGATACGAAGAATTTAAAGGAAATGACTAATGCAACCAATGAGGTAGGCAAATTAGTAGATTCCGGCTTGGAGATAATCAAGGTTTTATCTAGGATGACCAAGGAATCTAGCGAAGCAAATAAAGAGGTGCATGTAAATATACTCAAGTCCAATAAGAGTTCAAAGAAGATTGAAGAAGCTAGCAAGCTTATTATGGATATAGCCGATAAAACTAATCTACTTGCTTTAAATGCTGCTATCGAGGCTGCAAGGGCAGGTGAGCATGGTAGAGGCTTTGCCGTAGTAGCCGATGAAATAAGAAAGTTAGCTGAGCAATCTAAAAAATCTACAAGGATTATTGATAAAATAGTAAGTGATCTACAGAAGGATAATCTAGAAGTAGTAGGAACTATGGAAAATCTAATCAAAATATATCAAGAGCAAGTGGAGAGTGTTGATTTAACTAAAGATAAATATGTAGAGATTTCTAGGGCTATTAAAGTAACAGAGTCTAAAGTGGATATTTTAAATGAATCTAGTTTAAAGATAGATGAGATGAGGGTAGAGGTTGAAGAAAGGATTCAGAATTTGGCAGCTATGACTGAGGAAAATTCTGCTAGTACAAAGGAAGTATCTGAGTCTATGGAAGAGCAGACTGCTTCTATTGAAGAAATAACCAGTGCTAGCGAAAGCTTAGATTCCCTAGCTCAACACCTTCATATGTTAGTAGGAAAA
Source organism: Clostridia bacterium (assembly GCA_022361035.1). Classification (GTDB taxonomy): domain Bacteria; phylum Bacillota; class Clostridia; order Peptostreptococcales; family Caminicellaceae; genus JAKSBP01. Next base: position 41,303 of record JAKSBP010000139.1, on the reverse strand, counting down.
TTTAAAATATAGAAATAATCAATATAGAGCTTACATAGGAGAACTTATTTATACTTAATTAATAATACTTAAGGTTTTATCAGTTTTTGATAGGGATAAAAGTTTTTACTTAAATTTTGCAGTAGTATTGCAGCTCTAATTGTCAGCATATAGACATAGTTTAAGTGGCTATATAGGATGTTTTCAATGGACTTAACAAGTTCTTAACAAACAGTTTACATGACCATAACAAAGGCAGGAATGTTTTTAAGTATATTAATATATGTAATACATACAAAAAATATCAATGGAGTAGGAGGAGCTTATTAAATGTTTAAGAAAATATTATTAGCATTATTAATTACTATTTTAATGGTTTCTGCAGTAGCATGTAGTCAAGAAGCTGATGTAAAATCAGAAGAGCCTAATCAGTCTGAGGAATCTAATACACAAGAGTTTGAAGGAACGGTAATTGTCGATGGGTCTGGAACAGTTTATCCTCTAATGGCACATATTGCAGAGGAATATATGACCAATGAGCAAAAGAATGTAAGTGTACAAGTTGGTCGTGCTGGATCAAGTGCTGGTTTTAAAAAGTTCATTCCAGGAGAAACAGATTTCTCTAATGCTTCAAGAAAAATAAAAGATAAAGAAGTAGCTGGCCTTAAAGAAAAAGGATTAGAGGTTGGTGCAGATGTTTTAGAATTCAAATTAGCCCTTGACGGATTAACAATGGTTATAAACAAAGATAATACTTGGGCAAAGGAAATGACAAGAGAAGAAATTGTTGATATGTATGTTTCAGGAACACATAAGGCAGATGATAAAGTTCTTTGGTCAGATGTAAGAGCTAAATGGCCTAAAGAAGAAATTAAATTCTATGGACCAAATGAAAACCACGGAACCTTTGAATTTTTCTTTGAGAAGATTTTAGATGAAAAAGACATGGTTAAAACAGCTAACCTTCAGCAAGAATATTCAACACTAGTTGACTTAGTTGCTAATGACAAAAATGCTATCGCATTCTTTGGGTTTGGATACTACGTTAACAATCAAGACAAACTTCAAGCTGTATCTGTAGACTTTGGTAATGGTCCAGTTGAACCTACATTAGAAACAATCGGAGAAGAATTACCATATTCTGGCTTCACTCGTCCAGTATTCACATATGTAAATTTAGTTCATGCAAAGGAAAAGCCACAAGTACTTAATTTCGCTAAGTATATTGTATCAGATAAGGGAGCTGCAAGATTAGCAGGAGATAACGGATTTGCTCCATTGCCTACAGAGGTTTATAGTGGATATCTGAATCAATTAGAGGAAATTAAATAAGATTATTCAAGAAATCTAGTAAGCTTAAATGGTTTAATTTTAAGATGAGGAGAAAGTATGCTTCTCATCTTAAAGTTGTTTAAAAGAATTGATATAAAATTATTTATGGGAAGTTCAAATCTACTTAATATATTTTTAAATTTTCTATCAATAATCTAAGCTAATGAATCAAGGATATAGAGCGGAGGAGGTTTAATGAATAAAGCTGTCAATGTTCGAGATATAATCAAAAAAAATATTAAAAGCAAAAAGAATAAAACAGAAAAAATTATGCCTAATATCTTTTTATTATCAGCTTCAATTTCAATATTAACGACTATTGGGATTCTTGTAACTCTGATAATTGATTCCTATAAATTCTTTGCAGAAGTACCTGTTAAGGAGATTTTTAGTATAAATTTGGCTCCTTTAAGTAAAAATCCTTCTTTTGGTATCTTGCCATTAATTAATGGAACAATCATTACTTCATTGATTGCAATGTGTGTGGCAGTTCCAGTAGGGTTGACCGCTGCAATGTATTTAAGTGAATTTGCATCTGAGAAAAGTAGAAAGACCTTAAAGCCTATTATGGAAGTTTTGGCTGGTATTCCTACAATTGTTTATGGATTTTTTGCCTATTCTTTTGTTACACCTTTATTAATGAGATTAATTCCTAGCTTAGAGGCTAAAAATGCCCTTAGTCCCGGTATTGTTATGGGTATTATGATTATTCCCTTAGTTGCATCACTATCGGAGGATGCCATGAGTTCTGTTCCTAATTCCATGAGAGAGGGTGCATTAGCCCTTGGTTCAACGAAATTAGAAGTTACACTGAAAGTTGTTGTTCCTGCTGCCATTTCTGGGATTATAGCTTCTTTTGTATTAGCTATATCTAGAGCAATTGGTGAAACCATGATTGTAACAATTGCCAGCGGTAGTTCAAAGACCCTTACCTTTGATATTACTCAATCAATGCAAACAATGACAGCTTATATTGTTGAATTTACAAGTGGCGATGCTGGTATAGGAACTGGTTACTATAGTTTGTATGCAGTAGGACTAATACTTTTTCTTTTTACTCTTTTAATGAATCTAATAGCACAATATATCTCTCATAAATATAGGGAGGAGTACTAAAAATGGCTTATCAAAGTAAGTTGAAAAGTGATGAAATAAATAATGAGTTAAACGATGTAGAGCATGGGAAAACTTTTTTAAATAAAGAAATTACTAACGAAAGAATGGAAAAACGTATCTTGCTAGACAAAGTAGCTAGAAAAGTTTTTTCCTTGTCAACTGTATTTGCTTTAATCGTGCTAGGAATATTATTTTATAGAATTGGGACACAAAGTATTGGATGGTTAGATTTAAAATTTTTAACAAGTAATCTATCAATTTTTCCAGAAAAAGCTGGAATATATGGTGCTATAATTGGGTCCGTTTGGCTAATGGCAGTAGTTATACCTGTAACACTTTTATTAGGCGTATCTACAGCTATATATCTAGAAGAATACGCAAATCAGGGAAAATTTCAATCATTTATAAAAACTAATATTTCTAACCTAGCCGGAGTACCTTCAGTTATTTTTGGATTACTTGGGTTAACGGTCTTTAGAAGACTATTTGACTTAGGCTCCAGTATACTTGCAGGTGGATTAACATTGTCTTTATTAGTTCTTCCTATTATTGTTGTAGCAAGCCAAGAAGCAATAAGAGCCGTACCTGGTTTTTTAAGAGATGGAGCATATGCTATGGGTGCAACGAAATGGACAACAATAAGAACAGTAGTTTTACCGGCATCATTACCGGGAATTTTGACAGGATGTATTTTAGCTATTTCAAGGGCCATTGGAGAAACAGCTCCTTTAGTTGTCCTTGGTATACCAACACTGATTCTTAGAATACCCGATAGTATAATGTCAGATTTTACTGCTCTACCAATTCAGATTTATTATTGGACTCTTGATACAGTTCTTACACCACAGTATGCAAACTTAGCTGCAGCTACTATTGTAGTATTACTAGTAGTATTATTATTAATGAATTCAGTAGCAATCTTTATAAGAATCAAGTTTCAAAGACGATACTAAATAGGGGGGAATACTTTTAAAATGTTAACCAATGGAGGAAGCAGTCAAAATGGCGTTGTATACGACGTAAAGGGTTTAAATCTTTGGTATGGCAATGACCAAGCATTAAAGGATATAAATCTTAAAATAGAAGAAAATGAGGTTACTGCAATTATAGGACCGTCAGGATGCGGTAAATCAACTTTTATAAAAACATTAAACCGTATGGTAGATAATATTCCTATTGTAAGAACGTCGGGAAAAATCTTTTATCATGGAGTAAACATCTTTGATAAAACAGTTAAATTGGAGGAATTGAGAACTACAGTTGGAATGGTATTTCAAAAACCTAACCCATTTCCAAAATCCATTTTTGAAAATGTTGTATATGGTCCTAAAATCCATGGAATCCGTAATAAAAAACAATTGATGGAAATTGCTGAAGAAAGTTTAAAAAGTGCTGCTCTATGGGATGAAGTTAAGGACCGTTTGCACGATAATGCCTATGGTCTTTCAGGTGGTCAGCAACAAAGACTTTGTATTGCTAGAAGTCTTGCGATTCAGCCCGATGTTTTACTCATGGACGAACCGACCTCTGCACTGGACCCTATTGCCACAAATAGGATAGAGGAGTTAATTGATGAGCTAAAGAATAACTATACAATAGCTATTGTTACTCATTCCATGCAGCAAGCGGCACGGATTTCTGACAAGACAGCATTTTTCTTAATGGGGGAATTGATTGAATTTAGCGATACTAAAAAAATATTTACAACACCGGAAGATAAAAGGACTGAGGATTATATTACAGGTAGATTTGGCTAAGAGGCTTTAGAGTTATTGCCTTTGAGTTTATCATAGGGTTTTCGTTTTAGTTCATTAGGGTGCCTATATATAGTATTAGTAGATTACTTAAAAAATTTCTATTAACCATTAATTTGATAATCTATCAATACTAAATTGTTAGTTATGATATATAGATTTTCACCTGCACAAATAAGGAGGTTGTTTAGTTGGTTAGAGATAGTTTTGAATCTTCAATTAAATCACTTGAAGAAGAAGTAGTCAAAATGATAGAGAGTGTTGAGGAATTAGTTATTAAATCCATCGACTCGCTAATTAATAAAGATGTTAATTTAGCCCGTGAAGTTATTAGATTAGATGACAATGTGGATAAAATGCAGTTAGAAATAGAAGAAAAGACCATAGAGCTCATCGCACTACAGCAGCCCATGGCCAAGCATCTAAGAATAATTTTCTCAATAGCTAAAATAATCATTGACCTTGAAAGAGTAGGAGATTTTTGTGTAAATATTTCAAAGGAAACAATAAAAATTGGAAAAGAGAGGCATATAAAGCCTTTGACTGATATACCTAAGATGAGGGATATAGTTTTAGGAATGCTCAGAAACTGTAAGATTAGCTTTATTAAAGAGGATTCTAGTCTAGCCTATAGAGTAGGCCAAGAAGACGAATTGATTGATAATCTGTATAAGGATGTATATACAGATGTATTAATGCTGATACACGAAGACTCTAAAAATATTAATCAAGGTACAAAGCTTCTATTTGTAGGAAGATATTTAGAGAGAATGGCTGATCACATAACAAATATATGTGAGAGAATTATATATATAGCAGATGGAGATAAGGTACAGATAAATTAATTTATGACAATGCTTAAAAGTGACGAATTTCTTAGTTTTTTGAAATTACAGGGACTTTGCCCTTACATAAGTACTAGCTAAACCTCTGTAATCTCAAAATCTAAAACTTCGCTATGAAACACCCTGGGGTTGAACTTATAAAATGTTTTTATAAGACAGCCCTTTTTTTATTAAAGCATTAATTGAAAATCTTAAATGGTTATAGCTATTATATAGATGTGTGACTAACAAACTTAATAAACGAAAGCAGCCACTGAGGTTTCCTTTATAGCATGAGCCTAAAGGATTCTCTGTGGCTGCTGTAGTAAGTTAACATTCTTAGTCACGCATCTATATATCCTTAGCTAAATCTGCTAGAAGCTGGGATGTAGAATGAAGTTCTTCAATTGCTGCTACAATTTCTTCAGTTGTTTCAGCCTGAACTCTAGTAATAGAGCTTGTATCACTAACAGATGAAGACATTTCATCAACCGATGATTTAATCGTTTCTAAAATGTTTTTAATATTACCTACTGCTTTTTTTGTTTCATCGGAAAGCTTTCTTATTTCTTCAGCAACTACTGAAAAACCTCTACCGTGCTCACCTGCTCTAGCCGCTTCAATTGCAGCATTTAAGCCGAGCATATTAGTTTGATCAGATATATTTTTTATGTATTGCAATATATCATCGGTTTGTCCCACCTGTCTCTTTGCTTCTATACTCTTTATGGAAATTTCATTTGAAGACTCGGCAATTTGATTGGCACCGGATGAAATTTTATCAATGCTTGTTGTTATTTCATCTAAAGCCGATGTAACATTTTGGGAAAGATTATTAAGTTTATTTTGTTTTTTAAGACTTCTGCCGATACCAATACTGCCTATACAAATTCCTTCTGGGTTTTTGATTGGAACTACAACGGATTTAAAGGGTATCCCAAAGGTTTCCTCGGGTACATTTGTTACTATTTTACTATTACTTCTAACACAATCAAACATAACATCTCCATCTTTTAGAGGTGATCCTTCTTCATCTTCAATATTCAGCTCATCCCCAGGAAAATATTTTAGTATATGCTTCCTATCGGATATAGAAACTATAGCATCCTCATCAAGAATATCTTTAATGTATGCACCTACCTCAATAAAAGAATCAAGAATTTTTTTTTCTATACTTTCCATAATTTCAACTCCTTTAGAATAAATTAGTTACTTTAGCAAATTTCATAATTAGGCCTTAATAAAATTACATAATACATAGGGTAAAGTTCTAAAGCTTTATGAGCTTATAATCTGTATAAAATATTCTATTTTATTACACAGTTTTTCTACAATCTATATGTAATTATGAATTTATAAAAGTTACTTTAATATGGAAAATATTGTCGTCATCATAATTATATAACAAAAAATAGGGTAGAGTACATAATTATTTAAATATTGAAAGGATATGCTGAGATATTATGTGAATAATTGGAAGTTTTAATTTAGAGATGTAATAATTATTTTTACCTATATGACAAATATTAAATTATAAAAGCAATAATTGAAGAACTATGCAGCATAATTATAAAACAATATATTTATGGGTCCAATATCTTATATTAGAAAAAATATTGGCTTACTACTAAATGTATTGAGTATATTATATTACATGTGGGTATAAAATTACAGAATATAAAAAATAATTAACTTATTTCAGAAGGGAGTGCTTGTATGATAGAAAGATTTAAGGTAGCCTTGGATAAATTAAAAAGTGAATGTAATACTAGTTGTTTTGATTTTGATAGTACTGCTGATTTAACCCCTCTGCAGGGCATTATTGGCCAAGAAAGAGCATCGGATTCTTTAAATTTTGGTTTGTCTATAAAGAAGAAGGGATACAATATTTTTGTATCTGGACAAGTAGGTACGGGAAGAAACAGTTATGTAAAACTCATAACTGACGAAAAGGCATCTGAGAAAAGTGTTCCGGATGATTGGGTATATGTATATAATTTTAAAAACCCCTATAGTCCCTCAGCATTAAACCTTAAACCAGGACAGGGTAAAACCTTTGTTAAGGATATGGAGGATACTATTAAGAAGCTTAAAAAGGAAGTAGAAAACGCATTTACAAGTAAAGAGTATGAGAATATGAAAAATGGTCTTATACAGCAATATGAAGGTATTTCAGAGGAATTTATTAAAGAGCTGAATGATGTTGCCCAGAAATATGATTTTAGGTTTACTCAGACGGAAAAGGGTTTAATTAGCCTTCCTCTTAAGGAAGGGCAGCCTATGAGTGAATCGGATTATAGGAACCTTTCTCCCGATCATTTTGAAGAATTAAAGAAAAAAAGCAGTAAATTAAGCTTTGAATCTGTTGATATATTTAATAAGCTCAGGGAGCTTGAAGATGATTTTAGACAAAAACTTAAGGATTTAGATTCAGAAACTGCTCAGAAAGTTGTTGAATTTCATATACATAAGTTAAGGAATAAATTTAACTATAATAAAAAGTCGATAGAATACTTTAATATGTTGATGGACGATATCGTTGAGCATATAGATAAGTTTAAAAAAGATACTAGCGGAGCTTCAAATAATCCCTTGGCGATGTTTCAATTCAAGTCAAGTGAAGGATTTTTTGATAGGTACAAGGTAAATCTTTTTATCGATAATAGCGAAAGAAAATGTGCTCCTGTTATTACAGAGTCTAATCCAACCTATTACAATTTAGTTGGAAGCGTAGAATATAAAAATGAAATGGGTGTTATGAAAACCGACTTTACTCAAATAAAGCCTGGAGCCTTACATGAAGCCAATGGTGGATATTTAATATTACAGGCAAGGGATTTACTTACAAATCCATATGCATGGAATGGGCTTAAAAGGGCCCTTGCTACAGGTGAAATAAATATAGAGGGATTAGGAAAACAGTTGGGATATGTAGTAACGACAAGTTTAAAACCTCAATCTATTCCTATTAACTTAAAAATAATATTAATAGGAGACCCATACTCCTATTTTGTACTATATAATTATGATGAACAGTTTAAGAAGCTATTTAAGATAATGGCTGATTTTGATATAGAGATGTCTAGGGACAAAGAAAATATACTTAAGATGGCTAGATTTATTGCAACCCATTGTGAAAAGGAAAAATTAAAACATTTTAGCCGTGAAGCAGTGGGGAAAGTTATCGAATATAGTTCAAGGTTATCATCAAACCAAAGGAAGCTGAGTTCAAGATTTAATCAGATAGTTGAGATATTATATGAAGCTGATAGTTGGGCTGAGGTAGAGGCAAGTAATATTGTTGAGGTTAGACATATTGAAAAGGCAATATCAGAAAAAATATTTAGAAATAATAAATATGAAGAAAAGGTCCTTGAAATGTTTAAAGAAGGGGATTATCTCTTAGATGTGGATGGAGAAAAGGTAGGAGAAATAAATGGTTTAGCTGTTACTGGAACTGGAGAATATAGCTTTGGAAAACCTAGTAAAATAACTGCTTCAACCTATAGAGGGAAGGCAGGTATCATAAATATTGAAAGGGAAGCTAAGACAAGTGGTAAGATACATGACAAGGGTGTAATGATAATAAGTGGCTATCTAGGACAAAAATATGCTCAAGAAAAACCCCTTGCACTATCGGCTAGTATAGTATTTGAGCAGCTATATTCTGGGGTCGATGGAGATAGTGCCTCTAGTACGGAGCTATATGCAATCCTTTCAAGTATTTCTAAGGTTCCAATTAAACAGTATATATCTGTAACTGGTTCAGTAAATCAGCGAGGGGAAATCCAACCTATTGGAGGAGTAAATGAGAAAATTGAAGGCTTTTTCAAGGTATGTAAATTAAAGGGTCTGACTGGCAAACAGGGGGTTATGATACCCCATCAGAATGTAAAAAATTTAATGCTAAGGGACGAAGTGATTGAAGCAGTTAGCAAGGGCGAGTTCCATATCTATTTCGTAAAGACAATAGATGAAGGCATAGAGGTATTAACTGGAGTAGCTGCTGGAGAGAAGGATGAGAATGGAAACTATCCCGAGGGGACTATACATCATATTATAACTAAGAAGCTTAAGGAATTAGCTAAATCTGCGGAGAAGGCTAGAGAAAAGAATAAAGGGGAAGATAAATAATATATTTATCTGAGGCTGTTAACAAACTTCCAATTTCTGCGTTACTGCTAAAATCTCCGGTGCTCACTTGCAGTAGAGCAAGCTCCGCTCCTCGATTTCAGCGTGCCTTGAACTTAGAAGTTTGCTAAAGCCTATCATCTTGTTAACTTTGTTAACAATCTGAACCTCTTTAATGTTAAAGAGGTTTTTTATAGTTTAGGAGTGTTAACTAGCAGGGTTATAAATTATTAAGAAATATATGGTGTTTTCAAAAGGTTAATTGTAAAAGTATTTTAATTTGATATAATAATGTTATAAATAAAGATAAATAGCTTTAAGGTTTAATAAATTTCAAATAAAAAATGTAAAGGCATTAATTATTTTCTTTAAAATCTATTTTGATGTTAATTTTGTTTATCTATAGAATAATAAAGGTGATACATATATGCAGATTAAGAAAGAGTTGGAAGAAAGAATATATGAGATGGAAAAAGTAGCTGAGCTATTTAGCGTAGAACCCTTTGATATGTATTTATTAGGTGGGTCTGCATGTATATTAGGTGAGTATAGCTATAGGGCAACAAGGGATTTTGATTTTATAGATTTAAACTACTGTGCTACATTAAGTAAAGTCTTTGTTCATTTAAGAGATTTCGATATGCTGGAATATGAGAGTACATTAATATCGCCTAAATATAAAGAGAGGGCAATAAAATTAGAACAATTTCAATATTTAAATATAAATGTTTTATCGATTGAGGATATAATTGTTAGCAAAATTATAAGGTTGCAAGAAAAAGATTTACAGGATATAGATATTCTTATGAGAAGAGCAGATATAAAGTTAATTTATGAAATTATTGATGAAGTAATGGACAGGAAGGATTTGTTTGATTCCAAAAGGAAAAGATTTATAGAAAATTTGAAATTATTTAGGGAGAGATATAATGTATAGAATAGTATGTGAAAGCTATATAAATTATATGAATGATTTCGATGAAAAGGATAGAGATAATTTCTGCTATCAAGTTATGGTACCCTTTGGATTACTATTAGATTTAGACCAGTATCAAAGGGAAAAGGAAAGGGAAACTTTAAACTATAAAAAATTGGAGGATTTCATATGGTTTATAAAGAAATCTATTAAAAATTATCCTAATTTTGAAACGTTTTTGTGGACATTGGAGTCAAGAGGAATTGAGGGCAAATATTATGGAGTATTAAAGGAAGAGGAATTAGAGGAACAAATCAAGATAACAAATATGTTTTTAAAGTTAGCCTATTGGAGTTAAACAATAGCTAGAGGTTATTTATTTAACATATTAGTAGGAAAACTGAGGAATTAAAATGGCTTAAAGCTGTTTTAGTTCTTTTTATTTTTGGAGGGAAAGGAATCAAATTAATTTTGAATAGAGAAATATAGAAAAAATATTGGATAAAAGGATTATAAATAAGAGTAAATAGAAGAGATAGGGCATAAGAGTATGTATAGAGGAACTATCCTTGAAATAACAAAAAACATCTATAAACATTTATGATTTTATCAAATTAGAGTTAATTCTAAATTGTAATAATTATTTATAATTGTATATATACATTAATAAAGGTATTTAATATATTTATAGGGGATGAGGATATGAGAAGATATTCAAGGTATCTAATAATAGGGATTTTAATAATAGGAATTGCTGTGTTTGGTATTGTAAACTACTATAAATCATCTGTTGAAATATGTGAGTGTTCATGCCAACATTGTAAATGCTCTACAACGAGGGTTCCGAAAGATGAATGTGTATGTTGCTGTGAGAGCTGTAATTGTGATTGCCCTACAAGCACTAAATCCATTGAAAACTAAGGGAATAAAAGCACTTAATAATAAAAAATGTTTAGTGTTAGCGGCACTAAACATTTTTTTATATTGGATTAAAATCTTTTAAGAAATGTAGCCTTTGATATTAGTACCTATAGTTTCTTTAAACATTATATAACCCTAATACAAGAGATGAATTATGTAGTTTATTTTATGTTGTAATTTGTTGTATCTTGTAGAATAAATGGAAAACAAGTAAACTATTGACATTTAGTCTAGTGAGGTTTATAATATAAATTGTCATATTATTTTGAATAATATGTAATTTATATATAAAAATGAAAGAAAAGTTAAATAGAATAATTTATTACATGAAAGAAAAGGAAATATCAAAACTCCCGGCTACAGGAAATATTACAATGGGTTAAATTAGTAAAGAACAACAAGTTTCTTTGCAAAGTGAGGTGCTTTAGGTTGGAGGAGAAAAAACTGGATAAAAGAGATATTGAAGACATATTGCCCCTAACACCAATGCAGGAGGGTATGTTATACCATTACCTAAAAAATAATAGCAGTGATATATATTTTGAGCAGATTGGTTTAAGGATATCTTCAAATATTGATATAGGGCTATTTGAAAAAGCGTGGGAGTTTGTTATTCAGACAAATGAAATGCTTAGAACTATTTTTAGGTGGCAAAGACTTGAGAAGCCAGTACAAATTGTTTTAAAAAATCGAGAATTTAAATCAAGGTATTATGATTTTTCACGTATTGAAGGATATGATAAAAATATCAAAGTTCAGGAAATCAAAAAACTGGATAAAGAAGAAGGGTTCGATATAGCAATTGAGACTTTTAGGATTACCTTATGTAAGCTTTCAGATATGGAATTTGAAATTATTATTTCAAACCATCATATACTATTTGATGGGTGGAGTACTGGAATAATACTGAAGGAATTTTTTAATTCATATGAAAAGTTATATAATAACCAACCCTTAGAGTTAATCAAAAAGAATAAGTTTAAAAATTACATAGTACGGTGTAAAAGAAGGGATAAGAGTGAAGAAAAAAAATTCTGGCAAACATATTTGAAAGGATTGGAACTCAAATCTCTTTTACCGTTAGATTATAAAGGAAAAAATTTTAAAGCAGATAGTTTCAAATATAAATTGCCTGAAGATATTACTGCACAGATTAAGGAATTCGTAAAGACAAAAAAAATAACACTTGCTCTATTATTATACTGTGCATGGGGTTTACTACTTCAGAAATATAGTTATACAGAAGATATTGCCTTTGGAGCCACTGTTTCTGGAAGAACTATTGGAATAGACGATATAGATAATATGGTGGGATTATTTATTAATACCCTGCCTATTAGAATAAAGTCAGACTCTTCAAAAACTTGCTGGGAGCTATTAGAGGAAATAAATAGCACTCTATCCTTAATAAATCAACACCCCTACCCATCTTTGACAGATATTAAATCATATGTAGTATCGGAAGATTCTAACAGTGCGTTTTTTGATTCAATTGTAGTGATAGAAAATTACCCACTAGATAAGGCTTTAAATGAAAAAAGTAATATATTGAAAGTCAATTCATATCTTGTTTCAGAGTCGACAAATTATGATTTAGCATTGGGTATAGATACCTCTGATGGTTTAGAAGTGAAATATATTTACAATAGCTGTAAATTTAATCCTGAAACTATAACAAGAATAGCTGAACATTTTGTTAATATAATTTCTCAAATAATAGATAGAACTGACAGACCGTTATCAGAAATAAATATGTTAACGAAAGAAGAAAAAAATAATATAATATATAGCTTTAACAATACAAAAGCAAGCTATCATGAAAAATCTACCATATGTAGTCTCTTTGAAAAACAAGCAGCTAAAACTCCAAGAAATATTTCAGTAACATATAAGGGTAAAATGTTGACATACGGTGAACTTAACTCAAAGTCCAACCAATTAGCAAGAATATTGAGGGAAAAAGGAGTAGGAAGGAATACTATAGTCGGTTTAATGATTGAACCATCCTTGGAATTGATAATCGGAATTATGTCTGTATTGAAGGCTGGGGGAGCTTATTTACCTATTGATCCCGATTACCCAGATGAAAGAATACAGTATATGTTGGAGGATAGTAAAGCTGAGATACTTTTAATTGGAAGCAATACTTTAAAAGATTATAAATATAAAGGTATTACATTGTCTATAGATGATAATATATTCACTGGCGATGATTCAAATTTAGAAAGCATCAACTCAGTGGATGATATGGTATATGTGATTTATACTTCTGGTTCTACTGGAAAACCAAAGGGTGTCATGATAGAGCACAAGTCACTAATCAACTTTATCTATTCTATCTATAAAAGTTATAAGCAGCAGTTAGGAATCAAAGATAATTGTCTGTTTTCAACAAATATATGTTTCGACGTTAGTGTTTGTGAAATTTTTTTGCCCTTAGTTTTTGGAGCACAGTTAGTAGTAGCAGAAAAAGATAGGATTTTTGATGCAAATCAACTTGCACAAATCATAATAGAGAAATCGATTACTTTTGCTTATATACCCCCATCACTTCTAGGAGAAGTGTACAATGTATTAAAAGATATGGATAAGCCTACCAGTTTGAATAAGCTTTTAGTGGGCGTAGAGCCTATTAAGGACTTTATACTTGAAAATTATCTAAAACTAAATGATTCAATGATTATAATAAATGGATACGGCCCTACGGAAACAACAATATGTGCAACACTATATCCGTACCATTCAAGGCAAGTAGCAGGGATAAATGTATCTATTGGTAAACCTATGGCTAATACAAGAGTTTATATAATTGATAAATATAACAATCCCCTATGTATTGGTGCAATAGGAGAACTGTATATATCAGGTAGTGGGGTAGCTAGGGGATATCTTAACAAAGCAGAATTAAGCCAAGAAAAGTTTATACCTGACCCTTTCAATCAAGGGGAGAGAATGTATAAAACTGGAGACCTTGCCAAATGGCTGCCCGATGGAAATATTGAATTTATAGGAAGAGTAGATTATCAAGTAAAAATAAGGGGTTATAGGATAGAACTTGGAGAAATTGAGTCAATCCTAGAAGAACATAATCTTGTAAAAAAAGCTGTGGTCTTAGATAAAAAGGACTCCTATGGAAATGGATATCTATGTGCCTATATAGTCTCTGAGATATGGGTCACTATAAAAACCCTTAGAGAATACCTATCGATTTACCTACCTCATTACATGATTCCCACACAATATATATTTATTGATAAAATTCCTCTGACTTCCAATGGAAAAATAAATAGGAACTATTTACTGCAATTAAATAATGTAACAGCTAAAGAGAAGGATTACATACCACCCATAAGCGATACGGAAAAGAGATTGGCTGTAATTTGGGAAAAGGTACTTGAAATAGAAAATACTAGTGTAAATGACAACTTCTTTGAAGATGGAGGGCATTCATTAAAGGCAATGATGCTAGTATCAAGAATTCATAAAGAGTTTGATATTGAGATTAACATAGGAGATTTATTTAAATACCCTACAATAAGAGAACTCTCAGAGCAAATAGAAAAAACTCTAAAAAATATTTATTTTCCTATTATACCTGAATTAAAAAGAGAATATTATCCTGTATCTTCAGCACAAAAAAGAATGTTCGTGCTTAACCAGTTAGATAAATCTTCATTAGCCTATAATATGGCTGGAGGGATGGTAATAGAAGGCAATTTAGATGTTGACATGATAGCTAGGGCTTTTAAAATTATAGTTGAAAGACATGAGATTTTGCGTACAGCCTTTAAACTTGTTAAGGGAGAACCTGTTCAATATATTAGTACAAATATTGATGTAAATATAGAATATTTAAGGGCTTCAGATGAAAATTTAAAAGAAATATCAAAAGACTTCTTGCAGCCTTTTGATTTAAGTACAGCTCCTTTGTTCCGCCTAGGTTTGATTGAAATTACTAAGAAAAGGCATTTACTACTAATTGATATTCACCATATCATATCAGATGGAATGTCGGTGGGTATCCTTATTAAGGAACTACAATCTATTATGCTGGGAATAAAGCTCCCCAAGCTTAATATACAATATAAAGACTATTCTATATGGCAAAACAAACTATTAAAAGAAAATGCATTAGAGAAGCGAGAAAGGTACTGGTTGAACATATTTAGTGGTGAAATACCAGTGTTGGATTTGCCCTATGACTTTCCTCGTCCAGTAATACAAAGCTTTGATGGAGAATGTATAAGCTTCTGTATTAGTAAAGAATTAGCCGACAAAATTACAGATTTGGCGAGGAAAACAGGTTCAACGTTATATATGGTATTACTTGCGGCATTTAATGTATTGCTGTCTAAGTATTCTGGAATGGATGATATTGTGGTTGGTACTCCAATAGCTGCCAGAACCCATTCAGATTTACACAATCTATTAGGTATGTTTGCCAATACTCTCGCCCTAAGAAACTGCCCAGAGGGTAGTAAGACATTTGTAAAGTTTTTAGATGAAGTTAAGGAAAATGTGATTCAAGCCTATGAAAATCAAGATTATCCCCTTGAAATGATTGTTGAAAAATTGAAACTTCCAAGGGATTTAAGTAGAAATCAATTGTTCGATGTTATGCTTGTAATGGAAGAAGTAGAGGCTGAGCCTATACTAGTAAATAATTTAAAATTTGAAAGCTATGAATTAGAAAATAATATTTCCAAATTTGACATTACTCTTATGGCAACTGAAAATAAGCTTAAAGGCATTATAGAATTTAACATACAGTATTGTTTAGCTCTCTTTAAGCCTGAAACCATACAAAAAATTAAAGAGCACTTTGTTAACATACTAGATAATGTAACGAAAGAGCCTGAAGTAGCTTTAGCTGATATAAATATATTAACAGAAAACGAAAGGCATTTACTGCTGTATGATTTTAATAATACAAAAGAAGAGTATCCTAAAAATAGTACAATACATGGAATCTTTGAAGAAAGAGTAAGGGAGGCTCCTGGAAAAACAGCTGTTATATTCGAGGACAAAGTATTTACATACAGTCAGATAGATGAAAAAGCGAACAAGCTTGCAAAAACTCTAAAGAAAGCTAATAGGGGTCAAGGTAGGATAATTGCAATAATGTGTGAACCTTCCGCCGAAATGATTATAGGTATTCTAGCTGTATTAAAGACTGGAAAGGCATACTTACCTATCGACCCTGATTATCCTGATGAAAGGATAAGCTATATGCTAGAAGATAGCGGTGTAGAGATTTTGCTAGTACAATCTCATTTGGCAGATAGAATTTTATTTAATGGAAGCATTATAAATATAGGAGATAAGGAAGAATATTTAGATAAAGATATAAAAATAGACACTTATATTGACTCTAAAGCCCCAGCATATATAATATATACTTCAGGTTCTACAGGAAAGCCTAAGGGTGTATTGGTAAGCCACAGGAGTGTGATTAATACACTTACCCACCTTGAGGGCCAATATCCAGTAACTGAAGAGGATACATATCTTTTAAAAACTGCCTATACCTTTGATGTATCAGTAACTGAACTGTTTGGATGGTTTTTTGGAAGTGGAAAGCTTGCAATACTAAAGAAGGCTGGTAATCAAAACCCTACAGATATTATAGAGGCTATATATAAATATAATATTACCCATATTAACTTTGTACCTTCTATGCTAAATATTTTTACAAATGCATTGAGGGAAGAAGATATAAAACGCCTTGAAAGTATTAAGTATGTATTTACGGCAGGAGAGCCTATTTCCCAAGATGTAGTTAAAAATCTTCTTAATAAGCTAAAAAACATCCGTTTTGATAATCTGTATGGTCCTACTGAAGCTACAATCTATGCAACAGGATTTTGTTTAAATGGTTTTAACAAGCATAGAAGTATACCAATTGGTAAACCTTTACAAAATACGAGAATATACATAGTAGACAAATATAATAATTTACTACCTGTAGGAGTAATTGGTGAGTTATGTATTGCAGGAGAGGGAGTGGCTCTTGGTTATTTAAATAATGATGAGCTGGAACGGGGAAAGTTTGTGAAAGACCCTTTCGTGGAAGAAGGTAGGATGTATAAAACAGGAGATTTAGCACGTTGGCTTAAAGATGGAAATATAGAATTTCATGGAAGAGTAGATTATCAAGTAAAGATAAGAGGCTTTAGGGTAGAAATAGGAGAAATTGAGAGTAGGCTCATAGAGCATAAAGATATAAAAGAAGCTAAAGTATTATGCAAGGAAGATAGTCAAGGGATAAAATACCTTAGTGGATATATAGTGTCGGATAAAAATAATAACTTATTAGAGCTTAGGAATTATCTATCAAAATATTTAACTAACTATATGATACCTTCTTATTTTAAGAGACTTGATAAGATGCCGTTAAATACTAGTGGAAAAATTGATACCAAACTACTACATCACATAGGAAATGAAATAGCAATAGAGACATCCTATCAAGCACCGAAAAGTTTAAAAGAACAAGCATTAGCTGAGATATTTAGTCAGGTGCTTGGGATAGAAAAGATAGGTATAAATGATAATTTTTTTGCGTTAGGGGGCCATTCATTAAAAGCTACATTCCTCACAGCAAAAATAAAAGCAGTAATGGGTATAGATGTCCTATTGAAGGAAATATTTTTATATCCAACTGTCAAAATGCTTTGTAAAGCAATAGATAGTAGAGAAATAAACCCATATTCTATGATATCTACAGCAACCAAGAGAGAATACTATCCTGTATCAGCAGCTCAAAGGAGAATGTATCTCTTGGATAAGCTTGAAGAAAATTCTACTAATTATAACATACCTGTAGCTGTGATGATAGAGGGAAAGGTTAATATAGAAGATGTTAATATTACACTGAAGAAACTTATACATAGGCATGAAATAATGAGAACATCATTTGCAGTTTTAGAAAATGAAATAGTGCAGTACATACATAGGGAAGTTGATATTAATGTAAAATATATTGATATGTCATGTAGGGGTAGTGAGGAAGTAAATAATATTATAAGCAAATTAATAACACCCTTTAATATAGCAAAGGCCCCATTATTTAGAGTTGCCCTTATTAAAGTAGAAGAGTATAAGCATATTTTATTTTATGATGCTCACCATATCATATGTGATGGTGTATCAATGACAATACTTATAGATGAACTCATGAGAATGATACTAAATAAAGAATTACCACAGCTTAAGATTCAATATAAGGATTATGCTGTATGGCAGAATAATCCCTGCTATAACAAATCAATTAGCAGACAGGAAGAATACTGGCTTAATGTTTTTAATAGGAATATACCAGCACTTAATTTGCCAACGGATTATCCAAGACCTTTACTGCAAAGTTTTGATGGTGATAGTATAGAGCTTAAGCTGGGAGCAGAGTTATCTCAAAAGATAAAAAGCGTATGCAATGATGAAAATACGACGAGCTATATACTCATGTTAGCAGCATATAATGTACTCCTCCTAAAATACACGGGCCAAGAGGATATTGTGGTAGGTACACCTATAGCAGGAAGATATTATCCTGATTTGGAGGATATTGTAGGAGTATTTGTCAATACACTTGCCATGAGAAACTATCCTAGATACAATATGACATTTAGGGAACTATTGGAGGAGGTAAAGAAAAATGCACTTGATGCCTATGAAAGTCAACATTATCCCTTTGAACTGTTGGTGGACAAGTTAAATATAAAGAGAGACATAAGCAGAAATCCCATTTTTGATACTATGTTTTCTGTGCAGCATATTGATATAAATAGTGCAGCATATGATGATTACAGCATAATGCAATATAAACTAAAAACAACAAAATCCAAGTTTGACTTAATGATTGAAGTTATGGATACCGGAAAGGAAATGACATTATGTGTTGATTACTGTACAAAGCTATTTAGAAAGGAGACTGTCCTTAGAATAACACAGCACTACAAAAGGATAGTTGAGACAATCCTACAAAATCTTGAAATAAAAATATCAGATATCGATTTATTGACTGGTAAAGAAAAAAATATGATATTGAATTGTTTTAATGATACAAGTAATGAGTATTATGGAAGTAGAATTATACATGAGCTGTTTGAGCAGCAGGTAGAGAAAACACCTGAAAATATTGCTGTTATTTGTGCCTCTGAAAGTATCAGTTACCGTGAACTCAATGAAAAAGCAAATAAAATAGCGAGGTGTCTGAGGCAGGCAGGAGTAAAACCTAATAGTGTAGTGGGTATAATAGCTAAACCTTCCTTTGAAATGATAATAGGTATAATGGGTATTTTGAAGTCCGGAGGTGCATATATGCCCATTGACCCTGAATATCCAAGAGAAAGAATAGAATATATGTTAAAGGATAGTAAGGCAGATGTACTCCTTACAAGTTCAGACTGTAGAAGAAATTATAACCTTCACAGCACCTTAATAGCTGTAGAAGATGGAATATCAATGGAAATGGAGTGCACAAATCTACCAAGGGTCAATAGGGAATCGGATTTGGCATATATAATATACACCTCAGGTTCAACAGGTAAACCTAAAGGGGTAATGATTGAACATAAAAATGTCACTTCATATGTTGCAGCATTTAAGTACGAATTTAATATTACTGAAAAGGATACTGTGTTACAGCAATCAACTTTCTGCTTTGATACTTTTATAGAAGAAGTTTTCCCAGTTATAACGACAGGAGGTAAGCTTGTTGTAGTAACAAAATACGAGGCCTTAGATGTTCAAAGGCTAAGGGATATCATAAATAAAGAAAATATTAGTTTAGTAAGCTGTACACCACTTTTTATTAACGAATTGAATAAATATATAGATACAGATACTATTCATACATATATCAGTGGTGGTGATGTACTAAAGAGTGAATATATAACTAACATCATAAAAAAAGCAAAGGTCTATAATACCTATGGTCCGACTGAAGGGACTGTATGTGCTACTTATTACTGTTGTATAGGAAATGAAAGATATAACATACCTATAGGAAAACCGATTTTAAATTATAGGGTATATATACTAGATGCAAAAAGAATGTTAGTACCTATAGGAGTACCTGGTGAACTATGGATTGCAGGGGCGGGTGTAGCTAGGGGATATCTGGGTAGACCTGAGCTTACTGAGGAAAAATTTATTTCTGACCCCTACGTAAAGGGTGACAGGATGTACAATACAGGAGATATAGCAAAGTGGCTGCCAGATGGTAACATAGAGTTTATTGGAAGGCTAGATGACCAAATTAAGATAAGGGGCTATAGAATAGAATTAGGAGAAATTGAAGATATACTATTAAAGCATGAAAAGATCAAGGAAGCAGTAGTTGTTGGGGAGGAGGATGGAAAGAGAGGTAAGGTACTATTTGCATACTTTACCTCAGATGAGAAAATAAATTGTGAAAAGTTTAAAAACTATCTATCACAAGAACTTCCCCAATATATGATTCCTAATTCTTTTTTACAATTGGACAAGATTCCATTGGATTCAAATGGAAAAATTAATAGAAATCAACTACCTAAACCAGAGAAGAACCTTATATCTGAGACAGATTATGCTGAACCTAAAACTGTTATTGAAAAGGGTTTAGTTAAGATTTGGGAGGATTTACTGGAGGTAAAAGATGTTGGCATAGACCATAACTTTTTTGAATTGGGGGGACATTCATTAAAGGCCATGTCCCTTGTGGCTAGGATACATAAAGAAATGAATGTAGCTATACCTCTGAGGGACATATTCAGATTTCAGACTGTAAGGACATTATCTAGATGCATAGAAGCTGGGAAATCTGAAGGTCATAAACCCATACAACCAGTGAGAAAAGATTACTACCCTATGTCATCTTCACAAAAGAGAATGTTCATATTGTGGACACTGGAAGATGAATCTATTACATATAATATTTCTGGAGCTTTTATAATAAAAGGAAAATTACAGATAGAGCAGCTTGAAGAAGCCTTTAAAGTACTAATTCAAAGACATGATATATTGAGGACTCATTTCGGCATTGTAGATGGAGAGCCAATACAATACATAAAAGATGCAATAGATTTTAGTCTAGATTATGAAGTGCTTAATAATTGTGGCGATATAGAGTATAAAGAAATAGAGAAGATGCTAAATGGTTTTGTCAGGCCCTTTAATTTAGAAAAAACTCCTCTGTTAAAGGCTAAGCTTGTGAAACTTTTAGATGATAAGCATATTCTAATGCTCGACATACATCATATCATAGCCGATGGTATTTCTGTACAACTACTTATAAAAGAGATAACAGATATACTACAAAATAAGGATTTGTCTAAACCCTTAATTCATTACAAGGATTATTCAGTATGGCAAAATAAAATGCTTCACGCTGATATTATGAAAAAAAAGGAGAAGTATTGGCTGGAGGTGTTCAAAGGAGATATACCTGTCCTTAACATGCCTACAGATTTTACTAGACCTAGAGTACAATCCTATAAGGGAGATAATGTAAGTATTAAGCTGGATTCAGTTATGACTAGGAGAATTCAAATTGTTACAAGAGAAAATGAGGCTACATTACATATGGTACTACTTTCGGCTTTTAATATATTATTATCAAAATATAGTGGACAGGAAGACATAATAGTAGGGCTACCTATTGCAGGAAGGCAACATGCAGATTTACATAATATGATAGGTATGTTTGTGAATACAATTGCTGTTAGAAACTATCCCATAGGAAACAAAACTTACAAGGAGTTTTTAAATGAAATTAAAGAAAATGCTATTATTGCATATGAGAATGGCGATTATCAGTTTGAGGAACTAGTAGAAAAACTAAAAATTCCTAGGGATTTGGGAAGGAATCCTTTATTTGATGTCATGTTTGAAGTACAGAATATAGAAGAACAAGAAAAGTCTATTAGTACGGGTGGATTGACATTTATACCGTGTCAGTTAGAGGATAAAACTGCCAAGTTTGATATAACTTTAAAGGCAGTTGTAAATCATGAAGATATTGATGTAATGTTGCAATATAATACTGAGCTCTACACCAAAAAAAGAATGGTGAAGATGCTAGAGCACTTTGCTAATATCCTAGAGAGAATTGTGGATAATACTGAAATCAGCTTATCACAGATAGATATGTTAACGGATATGGAAAAACATAAAATACTATCACAATTTAATGACACAGGAAGTCAAAGCACAGGTTTTAGTACTTATCATAGGCTGTTTGAGGAGCAGACTGAGAGAACTCCTGATAATATTGCTGTAGAATTTGGTAACCGTTCCTTATCCTATAGAGAATTAAATGAGAAGGCAAACCAGATAGGGGCATTTCTTATAAATATAGGTGCTGGCAATGAAGAACCTGTAGCTGTACTTATGGAACGCTCTGACCTATTTGTCCAGTGCGTTATAGGAATATGGAAAGCTGGAGGCTTTTATATACCAATAGAGCCAAGCTATCCCGTAGAGAGAATAAAAACTATTCTAGATAATTCAAAGGCACGCTTTGTACTGACAAGCTCTGAATATGTATCATCTAAACTTGAAAAAAGTTATAAAGGCGATTTGATAAAGCTGGACACTTTAAGTAATAAAATTAATAGTATGGATAGGGCTAACTTAAATGTTAATGTTAATGAAAAAAATCTTGCATATGTTATTTATACCTCCGGTTCTACAGGAACTCCAAAGGGAGCTATGATAGAGCATGCAGGGATGATTAACCATATGTATGCCATGATTAATCAGCTTGAGCTTGATAAAAATAGCGTAATTGTTCAAAATGCTTCCCACTGTTTTGACATATCTGTTTGGCAGTTTTTCAATGCCCTTATTTTAGGAGCAAAGACCGTTATCTACGATAAAGATTTAATATTGGACCCTCAGCGGTTTATTAAACAGATTATCAAAGATGGTGCAACGGTTCTTGAGGTAGTTCCTTCCTTTATAACAGTGGTTATGGATTATTTAGAAATAAACTTTAAGAAGCTCGAAGACCTGAAATACTTATTAGTAACGGGAGAAACAGTAAAGCCTGCTGTTATAAAAAGATGGCTTAAACTATATCCTGGAATTAAAACTGTAAACGCATATGGCCCAGCTGAGGCTTCCGATGATGTAACCCTCTACATAATAGATCAGCCTCCTAAGGGGGATAGTATCTCCATTGGTAAACCCATACAAAATCTTAAAATTTATATTGTTGACCAATACATGAATCTATGCCCTGAAGGCGTATGTGGAGAGATCTGCGTGGGAGGAGTAGGGGTTGGTAGGGGCTATCTAAATGATGAAGAGAGAACAAGAAGTTCCTTTATGCCTGACCCCTTTTCCAATATAAAGGGTGCAAGATTATACAAAACAGGAGATTTAGGAACGTGGCTTTCAGATGGAAATATAGAGTTTAGCGGCCGAAGAGACTATCAAGTAAAGATTGGGGGTTACAGAATAGAATTAAGTGAAATAGAAGCTAGGCTTATTAACTATCCAGGTATGAAGGAAGTAGCTGTTATCGATAGAATGAGCAAAAATCAAGTGCGTTATCTTTGTGCTTATATGGTATCGGATATGGATATTGACATTTCATCGGTAAAGGGCTACCTGACTGAAAAACTTCCCTACTATATGATACCCTCTTACTTTATACAGCTTGAAAAAATGCCTATCAATGCCAATGGAAAGATAGACCGCAAATCACTGTTAAGTCTAGAAATCAAAACAAGGACTGATAAGCCGGCAATATGGTGTGATGAAACAGAAAAAAGGCTGAGTTTAATTTGGGCTCGGGTACTGGGTATAGACAATAAGCTTATTGATTCAAGTACAAATTTCTTTGAAATAGGTGGTAACTCTCTAAAGGCTATTTCATTAATCTCTAACGTATATAAAGAGTTTAATGTAAAAATACCCTTTGTGGAATTATTTAAAGAAGCTACCATAGCCACTATATCCCAACACATTAAAAAGTCAGTAACTACAGAGTATCGATCTATAGTACCGGCTGAGCAGAAAGAGTTTTATGAGTTGTCATCAGCCCAGAAACGTTTATATGTTATTCAACAGAGGTACCCAAACAGTATAAGCTACAATGTACCAACCCTTATCATACTTGAAGGGGATATTAATATTGAAAGGCTTGAGAATACTTTTAAACAATTAATTGATAGACATGAAAGCTTAAGGACATCCTTTGAAATATTTGAGGATGAGCCAAAACAAAGGATTTGGAAGGAAGTAGACTTTAAATTAGAGTACTACGAGGCTGGTGAAGGTGATGAAAGAAAGATTGTAGAGAATTTTATAGCTCCTTTTGATTTACGTAATACGCCTCTTATTAGAGCAGGGCTGATAAAAAGGTGTAAAAGTCAATATGTGCTCATGGTTGATGTTCATCATATCGTGTTTGACGGATTCTCTTCGGATATTTTAGTTAGAGATTTTACCCGTCTCTATATGGGAGAGCAACTACCGAATTTGAGAATACAATATAAGGATTTCTCTGAATGGCAAAACAGATTGTTACAGTCTGAGGAAATAAAGAGCCAGGAAGAGTACTGGCTAAGTAAATTTAAAGGAGGTGTCTCTAGCTTAAATCTTTCTACTAACCCTAGATACATTGAGCATGAAAGTCCTTTAGGAGAGACTATTTACTTTAAAATAGATAGGGATTTGACGATGAGATTGAAACAATATACATTAACTACCCAGACCACCCTTTATATAGTTCTCCTATCGGCCTATAGCATACTTATGTCGAAGTACAGTGGACAAAAGGATATTGTAGTAGGCTCGCCCATTGCAGGAAGAACACATCCCGATTTGGAAGATATGTTAGGAATGTTTGTAAATATGCTTGCTATGAGGAATCAGCCTGATGAAAACAAGGAATTTAGTAAATATTTAAAGGAAGTAAAATCCGATGTACTCTTGTCTTTTGAGAATAGTGACTATCAGTTTGAAGAATTGGTACATAAGCTTAATCTAGAAAGGGTGTCGGGTAAAAATCCTCTATTTAATGTAGTATTTGCTCTTCAGAATATGGATAAACGGGACCTAGGTGAGCTAAAAATACCTGGACTTAAGGTGATGCCCTATGAATATAGGGATAATGTAGCTAAATTTGATTTGCTGTTGAATGGTATTGAAAGCGATGATTTTATAGAGATGAGCATAAACTATGATTCTTCACTTTTTAAACGAGATGTAGTGGAAATGATGGCAAAAAATTATATTGAAATACTGAGGCAAATATTGAGTAATGATGATGTGAAAATTAGGGATATAATAATATCTCATAATTTGCTTATGACTAAATCTAATGTAGATTTAGAGGAAGAAAGCATGTTCGGATTTTAGAATCTAGAAAAAAGTAAACTAGACAAAGGAGAAGTATAATGGAATACTCATGTAGCAATAAAGGTGGGAGTTATAAGGTACTTCAATGTCTGCTGCCCTTTTGGACCCCTTTGATTCCACCACAGGCTTTGACGCAGTTAAAAGGCTTTGTAGAAGCACACAGCTCCCATGTTGTCAAAACTGTGGACTTCAATGTTATGGATATATTTAGAGAGCTTTATCATAAATACTTCAACACATTAAAGGGCTTTGTCCCACATGATAAAAAGGGTAACTTCTATAATGTAGGCCATGATGTGCTGCAGAATCATATGATGGCACATTTCAATCATGGTGGGAATATAGAAACCTACATAGAACTTGTAAAACTTACTATTTATGAAAATTATTTTTATTCTATTACTAAGGAGCAAGTAGAAGTACTTAATAAAATATTAGACGAGATATATTTGGAGATTGAGAATAAGTTAATCAGCTTTATGGAAACTGTAAAGCCGCAAGTGGTAGGCTTTACAGCATATATCCATACTCTGCCTGCTGTTATATACGGGTGCAGTTTTTTGAAAAATAAGTATCCCCATATTAAGACACTTATAGGTGGAGGAATATTTATTTGGCAGCTTACCCCCGGTTCACCTGACTTTGAATATTTTTTACAAAAGACAAAGAATTATATAGATAAAATATTTATAGGTACAGGACAATTCTTATTTCTTAAATATTTAAATGGAGAGCTACCAGAAGATAAAAGAGTTTATACTACAAAGGATATAGAGGAGGTGCTAGATTATTCTAACTTTGTTTTACCAGACCATTCAGATTTAAACATAGAATATTATCCATACTTGGCCATTTCAGGCTCAACGAGCTGTCCTAACAAATGTAGTTTTTGCAGCATTAGCAATTATTATGGAGAATACCGGAAAAAAGAACCTGAACAAGCCGTAAATGAAATTACAAAGCTGAAAAACAGACATAATCGACGGTTATTTTTCATGTTGGATTCATTAATAAATCCTATTGTAACAGATTTGTCAAAGGAATTAATTAACAAAAACACTTCAATTTATTTTGATGGATACTTTAGGGTAGATGATGATTCAGGAAATGATGACAATACACTTTTATGGAGAAAGGCTGGATTCTATAGAGCGAGAATAGGTATTGAAAGTGGCTCACAGCGAATACTGGATTTAATGGGTAAAGATATTACTCTAGACCAAAGCAGGGCATCACTCAAAGCCCTTGCATCAGCAGGGATTAAAACGACCACCTTCTGGTTAATAGGGCATCCCGGTGAGACGGAGGAAGATTTCCAAATGACACTCAATTTTTTGGAGGAACTAAAGGACTATATATATGAGGCAGAATACAATCCTTTCTATTACTTTTACACAAATCAAGCCCATACTGACCAGTGGTTTGATAAAGCTGTCCTTTTATATCATGAAAAGTACAGGGATATGGTTATTTCCCAGACTTGGGTACTAAGCTGTGAACCTTCAAGAGAAGAAGTGTTTGAAAGAATTAACCGATTTGAAGAACATCGAATTAGGCAGGGAATTCCCAATCCCTATACTATGGAGGAAATCCACCAGGCAGATAAACGGTGGAAAAGGTTACATAGAAATGCAGTACCTTCTTTAGTAGAAGTTGAACAGGGTTTAAATTTAGATGAAAGAAAGCATGTGAAAAAGATGAATATTGCATCAAAACTAAAATTCGATGATATTGTTTTTGATTTTTGATGACTAAAGAAAATTTAAAGGAGAAAGGATAATGTGAAAGTGAATTCTTATAAGAAAAACACTTATTCAACTTCGCCTCAAAAACTACTTTTGTGTCTGTTACCTTTTTGGACTCCAATGACACCTCCACAGTCCATATCTCAACTAAAAAATTATATTCAAACCAATAGTAGTCATCTAGTAAAAGCAGTTGATTTTAACGTTATGAATGAGTTTGAAGAATTATACAATCTATATTTTGAGACATTGAAGAATTATATTCCAGAGGATAAGCAGGGAAGCTTTTATAATCTAGGTCAGGATGCTATACAGAATCATATGATGGCCTATATCAATTGCACTGATATCGATGAATATAATGAATTGGTTAGACTAATAATCTCCAATAACTATTTTTGTGTTTTAACGGAGGATCAGATAGAGAGCTTTAATTATGTAATATCTGAAATGTTTTCAAAGTTAGAAGATAACTTAGTTAATCTGATAGAAGCTGAAAAGCCGGATGTTATAGGGATAGATGTATATAATACATCACTAGCAGCATCGGTTTTTAGTGCTAGACTTGTAAGGGACAGATATCCTCATATTAAAATAGTAATGGGTGGTGGAATGTTTATATGGCAGCTACCTCCTGAATCATCAGACTTTAATAAATTCGTCGAAGCCGTTAAAAAGTTTGTTGATATGATTTATGTGGGATTGGGAAATAAAATTTTTCTTGATTACCTCAATGGAGAATTGGAGGAAGAAAAAATAGTTTATATTTCAGATGAACTTTCTAATAAAAATATTGATTCAGAAATTGTTATACCTGACCTTGATGATTTTAATGTACAGTATTATCCCTACTTATTTGGGATAGGGTCAGTGAGCTGTCCCTTTGATTGTGGATTTTGTATTGCAAATAAATACTATGGAAAATACAGAAAGAGAGATATAAAAAAGGTTGTTACTGAGATAGAAACATTATCAAAAAAGTATGGACGTAAACTATTTTTTATGAATGACTCCCTTCTCAATCCAATTATAATGGACTTTTGTAATGAATTAATAAAAAATAAGGTATCAATATATTTTGATAGCTTTCTTAGGGCAGATGAAGCATCAGCTAATATAGACAATACATTATTATGGAGAAAAGCAGGATTTTATAAAGCAAGAATCGGTGTGGAGAGTGGTTCTCAGCGGCTTCTTGACATTATGAATAAGGGGACACAAATTGAACAGCTAAAAGCTACAATATCAGGATTGGCTTATGCGGGGATAAAGACAACAGCTCTTTGGATAGTTGGACATCCTGGGGAGACTGAGGAGGATTTTCTTGAAACATTAAATCTATTAGAAGAGCTCAAGGATGATATTTATGAAGTTGAATGTAATCAGTTCTTTTATTATCATACGTATCAGACAAGTACTGAAAGCTGGGAGGACAAGGCCACGCTTTTGTATTCCGAAAAATTTAGTGATAAACTTATGCTGCCAACGTGGTTTTTAGACTGTGAGCCCTCAAGAGAAGAAGCTTTTGATAGGATAAACAGGTTTGCATTACAGTGTAAGAAGCTAGGGATACCAACTCCAAACAATATGCAGGAAATACACTTTGCTGACAAAAGGTGGAAAAGACTTCATAGAAATTCAGCTCCTCCATTGGTTGAAATACAAAACAATCAATGTATTGATAATAGGGAAAATCTAGTGAAAATGAATACTGCTGCTAGGATGCAGATTGATGATACAAAATTTGGATTTGAACTTTAGAATTTATATCTGTGATAAGTAAAAATAAAGGCCATAGGTTTTTAATGTTTCATATCTGCTATTTAAAAGAAAAATTAAAGGAGCAATAGATTATTCTAAGGATATAGGGGGCAAGTATATGATAGAAAGTGGGGCAAATAAAGGAGTAATTGCCAGCCAAAACATTAACGAGAGGGACTATTGGTTGGAAAAGCTGTCGGGAGATTTAACAAGAAGCTATTTTCATTATGACAATGGCTCTATTATGGGTAAAGAAATGGATATTTATGAGTTTACACTAGACGATAATTTATGTTTTAGCTTATCCAAGCTAAGCAACGGTTCAGACTATGCATTACATATGATACTTACTGCTGCAATAATTACTTTACTATATAAATATACAGGAAATGAAGATGTTATTGTGGGTTCGCCAATATATAAGCAAGAAGTAGATGGGGAGTTTATAAATACAGTACTATCCTTAAGAACTCAAATATATCCTGATATGACTTTTAAGAGTTTACTTTTAGAAGTGAGAAAAACAATTATAGAAGCAGATAAAAACCAGAATTATCCCATTGATTCCTTACTGTATAAGCTTGGTATGGAGAGTGATGTGTATGATTTTCCTCTGTTTAGTTCAGCATTGCTTTTGGAAAACATACATGAAAAAAAATATATAGAGCATATCAGTTTAGGTACAATTTTTTCCTTCATAAGAAGAGCGGATAATAAAATAGAGGGTCGTATAGAATATAATGCACAAAGATATAACAGGGAGACTATTGAAAGGATTGTATTACATTACACATATGTCTTAAGAAACGCTGCATCCAATGTAAATCAATTGATTAAAAATATAGAAATATATTCTTCAAAAGAAAAGGATATGCTTTTATATGGATTTAATAATATACTCCAAAATAGTACAGAGCCTAGGCTGCCATTTACTATACATGGATTGTTTGAGGAGCAGGTTAAAAAAACTCCTTTAGCTAAAGCAGTTGTATATGAAGATCAACATATCTCTTATAGTGAATTAAATAATAGAGCAAATTACTTAGCTAATATACTAAGGGAAAATGGTGCAGCTACTGAATCAATTGTGGCTATAATAGCAGATCGGTCAATAGAAATGATAGTGGGTATTCTTGCTATATTAAAGTCAGGAAGTGCATATTTACCAATAGATTCAGAATATCCTGAGGAGCGTAAAAGATTTTTACTAGAAGATAGTGGAGCAGAAATTCTGTTGGCTCAAGATGAATATATGGGTAGGGTGAATTTTGAAGGTAAAAAAATCAGTCTATCTAATAAAAATATAGAATTAGATAATACATCAAATTTTAAAAGCCTAAATAATAGTGAGAATGCTGCTTATATTATATACACTTCTGGTTCGACGGGTGAGCCTAAAGGAGTAGTAGTTGAACATGAAGCTATCATAAATACCCTATTGTGGCGTCGTGAGTATTATAAATTCAACCAAGAGGATATTGTCTTGCAAATTCCGTCCTTTTCTTTTGATAGCTCTGTTGAGGATATATTTACACCACTGATAAGCGGTTCGAGTATAGTGATGTTAAATCAAGAAAATCGTCTTAATTTAAATTATTTAAAAACAGTTATTGAGAAGAATAAAATTACTCATTTTTTAATTGTACCTAATTTGTATAAAACCTTCCTGAGTGAAATATACGACAGTCTTAAACAGGTAAAGTCTGTAACTGTGGCAGGAGACAGTATTACAGAAGGACTAGTAGAGGAGCATTTCGATAAACTACCGAATGTCCAGCTTTATAATGAATACGGTCCTACAGAGAATGGTGTATGTACTACAGTATATAAGTTTGTACCGGAAGATAAAAGGGTTCTCATAGGTAAGCCCATAAAAAATGTAACTTGCTATATTATAGGTAAAAATGGTGAGTTAAATCCTATAGGTGTTCCAGGGGAGTTATGTGTATCAGGTAATGGGCTGGCACGTGGGTATCATAATAGGCCAGATTTAACTTGGAAAAAGTTTGTAGAAAATAGCTTTATGCCCAACTGTAGGATGTACAAAACAGGTGATTTAGCACGTTGGCTTAAAGATGGAAATATTGAATTTATAGGCAGAATAGATAATCAGGTAAAGGTAAGAGGATTCAGAATAGAACCTGGAGAAATAGAAAATATTATTTTAAAATTCAATGGAGTTAAAGAGGCAGCAGTATTAGCCTATAGCAACGAATTTGAAGATAAATATATATGTGCTTACTTGGTTACTGATGATAATGTGACATGCTCAAAAGCGATATTCCAAGAGGATTTAAAGGAACATATTAAAGGATTTTTACCAGAGTATATGATTCCATACTATTTTGTTTTTATGGAGGAGTTACCTTTAACTAGCAATGGAAAGTTAAATAGAAAGGCACTTCCCAATCCCCAGATGGTTTCTACACAAGAGAGTGAATTCCTTTTACCGAGCAATGAAATAGAGGAAACGCTGGTTAATATATGGGGAGAGCTGTTAAAGGTTGATAGGATTAGTACCAATCATACCTTTTTTGAACTTGGAGGACATTCAGTACTTGCTATTCAAATGATTAGTAGAGTAAGAAAACAGCTTAAAGTTAACTTATCACTTAAAGACTTTTTTGAAAATCCTAGATTAGATGAGTTAGCAAAAGTTATTGATAAAAATCACCATGAATTGGTATTTGATGAAAGCTTAATGGTAATTTCCCAGGAGGGGGAAAAGACACACTGTGAAGCATCACCAATACAATATCCTGAATGGTATCTGTTAAAGCTTAATCCAGGAAGTGTTTTTTACAATGTTATAGAATCTGTAAGGCTTAAAGGCGATTTGCAAGTAAAGGTTTTTATTGATGTATTAAACTATATAGTTCGAAGACATGATATACTCCGTAGTGCTTTCTTTGAAGTGGATGGTAAACCATATCTAAGGCTTTACAATGATATTAAAACAATAAATGTCGACGATGTACTTGATATAAGGCAGCTACAAAATAGGGACGAGGAGCTAAAACAGATTGTAATACAGGCATTTGACACCGTTTTTGATTTGAAAAAAGCTCCTGTGTATTTAATGAAACTTATTAGAGTACAAAATGATGAGTATGTATTTTTATTTGTTACAAACCATATCATGTGGGATCAACTGTCAAGCTTTAATTTTTATAGAGAAATACAGACAGGCTATAATTTGATGGTAAGTGGGCAAGAAATTAAGTTGCCAGAACTTAGAATTAACTTTTTTGATTATGCAAGATGGATAAATAAGATAATCAATAACGGAAATCTAGAAAAACATAGAAAGTATTGGTTAGATAAATATTCAGTTTTACCGGAGCAATTAAATTTACCATTCGATTATCCAAGGCCTCCAATCCAAGCCTTTAGGGGTAAAACTTTAATTAATACAATTAGTCTTAAGCAAAAGGCAGAAATAGATGAGTTTTGTAAAAAGAATAATGTAACCCATCAGATATTTTTGTTATCTATTTTAAACATGTTGCTCCATAGATTAACATTTCAAAAAGATTTTGTTGTGGGGACTCCTATTGCAAATAGGGACAATGAGGATATTGAACCTCTTATGGGGCTATTTGCTTCTGCACTACCTATAAGATGTAATTTAAATGGCAGTTGGAGCTTTATGGATTTGATGGAACATACAAAACAAGTTTCCGTAGAAGCATATGATAATCACTTATATCCCTTTAATAAAGTAATTGAAGAATTGCATTGTAATATGGATTTTTCCAGAACTAAAATAATCTCTGTATTCTTTGGAGTTCAGAATGATGAAACCGAGCTCTTTACTCTTAAATTGAATGGTATTGAAGCCGAGGGCTATTCTATTGACTATGATTCTGGTACTACAGCCTTTGACTTTACTCTACAGGTAGATTATGCCCTAGACTATATGGTGTTCTCCTTAAGATATGATACCGATTTATTTAAAGAATCAACGGCACAAAAAATACTTAACCGTTATATTGAATTAATACCTCAGTGCTTAACAAGTCCAGAGATGTCTATTGAAAGGTTCAATATACTAGACGAAGATGATAGAATTATCATAGAAAGTAATGCTAAAAACCCATGGGTATATAGTTTGCCAGATATAGGTATTCATAACATAGTTGAAAACTCTGTAAAAGAAAACAGCAGCATGACTGCTGTAGTATATAAGGGTAAGAATTATACATATAAAGACGTTAATGAAACCTCAAATCAGATAGCCCATTATCTAATGAACATGGGTATTAATAAAAGTAGTCGAGTAGGATTATTTATGCCACCATCCTTCAATATGATAACCATGTTATTAGGTATATTGAAATGTGGAGCAGTTTATATTCCGTTAAGTGATGAGCTTCCACTGAATAGAATAAAAAATATTGTGTCTCAGGCAGGTATAGATAAAATTGTAACCTGTTCAGATTACATGACTGATGAAATTGACAAGTCCTTTAAAGATAAAATAGTAAATGTCGATAAAGAACGTGTAAACATACTGTCTCAGAAAAAAGATAATCCATCTATAAATGTTTATGGTGAAGATAGTGCATATATCATATTCACATCGGGTTCAACAGGTGCACCTAAAGGAATAGAAATATGTCATAGAGGAATAAATAACTTAATTACTTCCACACAGCAGCTATATAATCTCAATAATTCCGACACTGTATTATTCCATACACCAATAATATTTGATGCATCGATATTGGATATATTATACCCATTGGCTACAGGTGCTAGGATTGTAGTATTGGAACAGGAGAAAAGAAATAATATCTCTGCAATTTGTGAATATATAAATAACTATGAGGTAACAATTGCCCAATTTGTTCCCCTTGTATTGGAAAAGATAGTCAATGCCAAGATTAAGGGAGAGGTATCTCACCTACTTTCACTAAAAAATGTGATAGTGGGAGGAGCAATATTGACAAAGACATTAAGAGATAAATTTTTAGATAATTTTAATTGTAAATTAAATAATCATTACGGGCCTACTGAAATAACCGTTGATGCTTCAAGATTTGATTGTTCTTTAAGTTTTGACGGAGACATAGTCCCTGTAGGAAAACCTATAGGAAATACTGCTCTTTATGTATTAGATAACCATATGAATACATGCCCCATAGGTATTTCAGGAGAGTTATATATTTCTTCTTTAGGAAATGCCAAGGGTTACTTGAATAACCATGAGCTTACAATGGAAAGTTTTATTGATAATATATTTAAGGATGGTTTTAGCGATAAGCTATATAAAACAGGTGACAAGGCCCTTTATACAGAAGATGGAAATATCCTTATACTTGGTAGGTTGGACAACCAAGTAAAAGTCAATGGAAATAGAATAGAAATAGATGAAATAGAGAATAGGCTTTTATCTAATGAACACATTCATAATGCTGCGGTAATAGTAGATAAGAGTGAGCAAAAACATGAAAGATTATTAGCTTTTATTGAAGTAGAAGAAAGCCTAAATACCTTTATAAGTAAGAATGGAAGCAGATATCGGATGTATACTGTAGCACAGAACCCGGCCTTAAAGAAAGACTTTGACGCACTTCACCATGAAGCATGGCCTAGTTATTTTTCGGGTTCTGAGATATTGAAAAAATATTGGAATATGCTTTATAGTGTCTTCCCAGAATTCCAATTTACAATACTTAACGAAGAAGGAAAGGTTTGTGGAATAGGAAACTCCATACCTTTGTACTGGGATGGAACCCCCGATAACTTACCTAAGGGCTGGGATGGAGCAGTTCAAAAAGGCTTTAAAGATATGCAATATAAAAGTCAGATAAATACTGTAGTTATACTTGCGGGTGTAGTTGATCCAAACCTTAGAGGAGAGGGATTAAGCAAGTTCCTTATAGAAGGCTTTAAAGCATTGGCTAGTAATGCTGCTTTCAAACATTGTATAGGTATAATAAGACCCATAGGAAAGGTTAGACATCAGAATCTTTCTATCGATGAGTATGTAAGCCTAAAGGATGAAGAAAATCTGTGTAAAGACAACTGGTTAAGGATACATCAGCAGGAAGGTGGTGTGATTCTCAAGGTAGAGTCTGAATCACAGTACATAAAAGGTAGTATATCAGATTGGGAAAAATGGACTTTACAGAGTTTCAAAGACTTAGAAGATTATTATTTTAATGATACTTTAGATATGGTAAGTGTAGATTTTGATAATGGTATAGCAGAATACTATGACCCCGGTGTCTGGTTTGACCATTCACTTTGTGGCTCTAAGATTAATTGGAGTCATATAGATGAAGCTCATTTAAAGGATTATCTGGCAGAATATCTACCTATGTATATGATTCCAAATAAAATGTTTGTTATGGATAGGATTCCAAAGCTAGATTCAGGTAAAAATGATAAATTAAAGCTTAAAAAAGTTCATATAGATTTTGCAAATGATAGAAGGATTATGCCGAAAAATAGTATACAGATTAAGCTGCAGGAGTTTTTCCATAAAGTATTAGATACTGAAAACATAGGGATTTATGAAAGCTTCTTTGAATTAGGAGGACACTCTATAAATGCATTAGTATTACTTTCAAAAATCGAAAAATATTTCAATGTAAAAGTACCTGTGATTGAGTTATTTAAGAATCCAAATATTTATAAGCTGGCTAATTATATAGAAGATAATAATCCGATAGTGGTAGATGAATTGTATATAGAGCAGTTGAGTCAAGGTGGAAGAAATAATTTA
The DNA here is from genome assembly GCA_022361035.1 of Clostridia bacterium. Taxonomy (GTDB): domain Bacteria; phylum Bacillota; class Clostridia; order Peptostreptococcales; family Caminicellaceae; genus JAKSBP01. The sequence continues at coordinate 5,742 of JAKSBP010000139.1, read as the reverse complement.
ATATGTATTCCCTCTATTTCAACAATGCCTATAGAATTCATGGAATTAGCTAATGCAATACCAGAAGTAGCCTGCTATGCCTTAAACATGGCTTTGCTGAATGAATATGAAAATATTGGTGAGTCTGTAGATAATATAATATGTCAATGTGTACAAATGATTGAAGGCCTTAATATAGATGGACCTATTACTATAATGGGATATTCTACAGGAGCCAGATTAGGCTATGAGGTTGTAAAAGCGCTGGAGGCAAAAAATTTAAATATTGAAAAACTGATAGTTATTGACTCTACACCTAATATTACTAGAGATTATAATACGGACAGTAATGATATAAAGGTAGATGGTGGAGATATAACTCATCCCTATTATGAATGCTTAAGCCAAGAAGAAAAAGAAAAGCTTGCTTCACTGATAAGAAAGTATATGATATTGGATAGCTATATAGTTAATTGTGAATCTATTAAAGCACCTATATATATAATTTTCAATGCAGGTGAGTCTGTTCAGACCTTCGAATCATGGAGTAATTTAACGAGTTCAAAAGTTATTTTCCATAAGGGGAACGGAAATCACTATCAGCTTATAGATAGAGAATTTATTAAGTTAAATAAATCATTCTTTGAAAGGGCAATATTCTCAATTGATAAAGATAAATAGTAGGTATAGGAGGACTATATGAACATATTTGAAATCCTTGAATCAAATGTAAGGTCTTACTGTAGAACATTTCCTGATGTGTTTTGTGCAGCCAAGGGTTCTATGATGTATTCAGAATCAGGGAAAGAATATATAGATTTTTTATCAGGAGCCGGTGCTTTGAATTATGGTCATAATAATGAATTTATAAAACAAAGAATCCTTACATATATAAGTTCAGATAACATTATACATGGGTTGGATATCCATACTCCAGCAAAAAGAGAATTTATAGATAAGCTATCAGAAATTGTACTAAAGCCTGGAAACTTAAATCATAAGATACAGTTTTGTGGTCCAACGGGTACGAACGCAGTTGAAGCTGCATTGAAACTAGCCAGAAAAGTGAAAAAGAGAACAAATGTATTTGCTTTTATGGGCTCATTCCATGGAATGTCTTTGGGAAGCTTATCAGTTAGCAGCAATATATCCGATAGAGAAGGTGCCGGTCAACCCCTTGGAAATGTAACGTTTATGCCATTTCCCTCTGGATTTATGAGCAATATTGATACAATAGGCTATATTGAAGCAATACTTAGTGATGACCATTCAGGAATCGAAAAGCCTGCTGCAATTATATTGGAAACAGTACAAGGTGAGGGCGGTGTTGTTGAGGCGCCAGTAGAATGGCTTCGTAATTTAAGAATACTGTGTGATAGGCATGAGATTTTACTAATTTGTGACGAAATACAAACTGGATGTGGACGAACTGGCCCCTTTTTTTCATTTCAAAGGGCAGGTATTATACCGGATATGATAACTGTATCGAAATCTATCAGCGGAATTGGACTGCCTATGTCCTTACTGCTTATAAAGCCTGAGCTTGATATATGGAAGCCGGCAGAACACAATGGTACATTTAGAGGCAATCAGCTGGCTTTTGTGGGGGGAACAGCTGCACTAGAATTAAGTAAATATGAAAATCTACAGGGGCAAGTTAAGTTAAAGGAGAGCTTTATTAAGCGGTATTTTGAACAAGAGATATTACCTATCAGTAAGAATTTAAAGGTACGAGGTTTAGGGATGATGTGGGGCATTGATTTTTCACTCTTTAGTAGGAAAGATATATCAAAAAAAATAGTTTCCTATTGCTATGAGAATGGATTGATAATAGAAAGAGCTGGGCGTAACGGTAGTGTGGTTAAGCTTATGCCAGCTTTAACAGTAGAAATCGAATTGCTTGAGAAAGGCTGTTCTATCATCAAAAAGGCTATTACTGAGCATATAAATAGACGGACTATATTGAAGTAAATAGAATAATAGAACTATGATATTAAAAATATTTTTATAAAGAAAGAGGTATCATTTTTATGTTAGAAAAGTTAATTGAAGTAGAAAAGGAATATACTAAAAGGTTTTCTTGTAGTATAGAAACTAATGATTTAATAAGGTTTTGGGATAATAGCATTATAGATATGTATACCCTTAACTATACACTGATTAAAAAAAGTAAAAATATAAAGCAGACCATAATAAAAGAAATTGAAGAAAGAATAAAAAATAATAAAGATTTTTTGAGAATCGAATCTAATTTTCCAATAGATATTACAACAGTAAAGGATTTGCCTGTATTAGGAGAGATGACAATATACAATTTTATGTACACTCAAACAAATAAGTATATGCTTCTTAAGGGCAATTCTGACTGTGTAATAAAGGAAGCAAAAACACCTGAAATACTGGAGGATGGAATAGAAGTTGACATTTTAGTAAACGGGTCAATTATGGGAGAGGATTTTGCGAAGCGAAGAATCTATAGAAAGTCAGAAATATATAGACAGCCGAACTCAGGATTAAGCTTATATGTCATATATCACAATAATATTCCTATTGGTAATGCTGAAGTTTTAACATGTAATGGGATTGCTAAAATTGAGGATTTTGATATATTGGAGCAGTATCAGAGAAAAGGGTTTGGGACAGCAATGCTTAAATATTTGTTAAAGCAGGCGGAAGAGTCAGGTGTCAATATAGCTTATTTAGTAACCGATGCTTCAGACACTATCAATGAAATGTATGAGAAGTGTAGTTTTACTAAAGTGGGAGAAAAAACCGAACTTTTTTTTAGCCTACAGGGTGAAGGAAGTTGATGTTGCTTATCTATATAATGATTTAAAAACTATGGTATTCCTTAGAAAAATTATGGAGAAAGCCTTTAAAGGAAGGGATTTACAAGCAGGTTAAACTGTAAAATCTGCTTGTTAATCTTTATAAATACTATTATGGGAGATTTAATAATATGAACTTGTTAAGAGACAAAATACTAATTTTACTTTTTATATTTTTTGGACTTTTAGGGCTTTTTACAAATGTATGTGCAGACACCTTAAAATATATAGATTCAAGCAGACAAGGAACTTTGACGATAGAGGATGTGCTAGATAAAGAAATTCCTTTATTCCTAAAAAGATACAATATTCCTGGAGCTGCTGTAACTATTGTAGAAGATGGTGATATACAATGGTTTAGGGGTTATGGATTAGCGGATAAAGCTAGGGGTAGGCCTATAGATTCTAATACAATTTTTCAAGTTGCATCCTGTTCAAAGTCTGTGACTGCTTGGGGTGTAATGAAGCTAGTAGAGGAAGGCAAGCTTGAACTTGATTCACCTGTAGAGGAATATCTTAAATCTTGGAGTTTACCTCATTCTCAATATAACTCTTCGAAAATTACAATAAGACATTTATTAAATCATGCTGCTGGAATCGCTAAGGTAAACTATCCCGGAACTCATCCTAGTGAAAAGCTGCTCTCCTTAGAAGAATCTTTAACTGGGAAATTTGGTTTTAAAGTAATAGGTGAGCCAGAAAAAAAGTTTTTGTATTCAGGTGGAGGATATACTCTACTACAGCTAGTAATAGAAGATGTGACAGGAATGGCTTTTTCAGAATATATGCAAAAAGAGATACTAAAACCCTTAGGTATGGATAATAGCTCATTTGATTTTAATTCAGAGGTACATGAAAAAACTGCTGTAGCCTATGGCGTTATGGGACAACAGCTTCCAAACTATCTATTTACTGAAAAGGCAGCTGCTGGATTATACAGTACTTCAAAGGATATAGCCAAATTCATGGCAGCATACACTGGAGAAACAAGTTTTGGTAAAAATATTTTAAGTAAAGAAAATTTATCCTTAATGTACACTTCTCAGAGAGAAAATTATGCTTTGGGCTGTATACTAGGAACTTTACCCAATGAAACAAAAGTAGTCTGGCACGGCGGTGCAAATAGAGGATGGCGTTCACGGTTTATGATATGCCCTGAGGAAGGTGATGGAATTGTTATCCTAACTAATAGTGACAATGGTGAAAAACTCATAACAGAAATAGCAAGTCTATGGATTGAGTGGAAGGACGGCTCAAAGCCCCAATTTTATCACGAGTCTAAGAAAGAGGCTCTTATAACCCGCATTATTGCTTTGCTTCTCGCTGTGGGTGCTGTGATATATTCAATAATAACTAGCTTGAATATACACTCAGGGCGGACAAGGGTCAATATTAAAAAACCGATTTTACACGTAGTCATACATGTATTTATGCCTATGACTATAATGATTTTATGGTATATGTTTTTTTATCTAGGCAGCTTTACCCAGGGATGGGCAGTCGCAGCATTTATGCCACAAGGTTTTGGATGGTTAACCTTGGCAGTTTTTCTATGGGGCGTGGTTTTTGGAATTAGAGGATTATTTCTGAAAAAGAAATCTATTCATAATGTTGAAGGGAGAAATTAAATGCCATTATCTAGTACATTAAAAAAACACCCTAATGAAAAGCTTCTGTTTATAATAGGGTTTTTCGGTAACAGTAGCTTTGAACGTGCAATCTGGATAATTTATCTTGTTAGTAGGGGTTATTCCCTACTACAAATTGCTTTTTTTCAAGCCCTTTTAAATATGTCAATGATTATTGGAGAATTGCCTACAGGACTTTTTGGAGATAGGTATGGACGAAAAAAATCGCTTATAGTGGGTAGATGCCTGATTATTTTATATTTAGCTAGCATGTTGCTTGCTAATAATAGTTATTTAATTTCATTAGCATTTGTTATGTATGGAGTTGGATTAACTTTTATTTCTGGTTCCGATGAAGCCTTGTTATATGACTCACTTAAAAAGTATGGACGTGAAGATAAATCCAGTAAGATTGCGGGGCGATATCTAGCAATAATAACGATTGCAACATCTGTAGCAATAGGTATTGGAGGACTATTACAAAAAGTCTCTTGGGCATTGATTTTTTCTGCATCTATACTAACCCAGATAATTGCCTTGTTAGGATGTATCTGCCTTAAAGAGATATCCTTTGGAGAACATACAGAGCACAAAACACTTTCCTCACTTATATCAGAGACAACAGCCTTCTTAAAATTAAATCCTAGGGTTAGGATGCTATTTTTGGGAATTGCAATTGTAGGGGGTATGGTTTCTTTATATTATATTTTCAGCCAGGAACTATTTAATAAGATAGGTGTTTCAGTTTTTGGTGTTTCAGTTATTTATTCAATGTCCTCATTAATATCGGCTTTTATCTCAATAAAAGCACATGTTCTAGAGAAAAAGTTTTCAGCTAAAACAGTTATTATGGTTTCCTTATGTGCTTTAGCTGTATTTTTTCTGATGACGGCTCTTGGTATTAATGTACTTATAATAATAGGTTTTTTTGCTATAGAGTTAGCTTTTTGTATTTTAGACCCTATAGCCTTTGGCATTATAAATCAACAGTTGCCTTCTGAGCAAAGGGCTACTTTGCTTTCTGCTGTGAGTTTTATAAATTCACTCATTATGTCAGTGTTATCTTTAGTTCTAGGCTATGCAGTAAACATATTTGATTTTAGCTTTTTAATGGGAAGCATTGGTTGCATACTTATATTAATAGGTTGGATATGTATTTCTAACTTCTTTAAGAAATTGGAATGTAAAAGCTAAAAAAATGAAATTTTATGGGGTAAAAGGATATAGAAAATCTCATATAAAAAAACTTTTTATATAAGGGGTATAGAGAAATGGGGAATAAGGAAGCTTTTTATAATCTAACACAT
>JAKSBP010000400.1 GCA_022361035.1 Clostridia bacterium | reverse complement strand
AGTTCGTTCTAAAATTTTATTGACTAGGTTCTCGGTTGAAGCAACAACGAAGAAATTCGGGTTTGTCATCAGCCTCAGCTTTCCCAGGTTTACTGGGGAAGCCTTGACTTACCCTAAAATATCTTTATACTGCTCAGCATCAAATAAATCATTCAATTCACTTTTATTATTTAATCCTATTCTTACTATCCAAGCATCATATGGGGCCCCATTTATATATTCTGGCTCATCGTCCAATCTTTCATTTATTTCTAGAATTTCACCAGATACAGGAGATAAAATGGTTGAAGCTTTTTTAGAGGACTCAACTACGCTTAGTTCATCATTAATCCTTAATTCATCACCTACATCAGGCATTTCAACAAATAGTATTTCTCCTAATTTACTTTGGGCATAGTCGGTTATGCCTATTAAAGCCTCATCTCTTTCAACTTTGACCCAAAGGTGCTCTTCATTATATTTTAAATCCTTAGGATATTTCATATTAATCCCCCTACATAATTGAATCCATATTCAATGCCGGATGGCCTTTTTCACTTAAAAAATTCATAACCTCTTCTGAATCTACAGCAATAGTTTCGTCACATACCATATCAGTGAAGTTTTCTATATTATAGAGTTCTTTAACAGTGGCATTTAATCTTTGAGCTATAAATTCCTTAAGTTCCTTCGGCATCCAAACTATTCTCTTTACTCCACCTTCAGCACTAATAAATTTCTTAGATGAAATAAAATGTCTACCATGACCCATAAACCCTGGTGTCTGAACTCCACCACCGGTCATTGCTGCAAGTTCTCCAAAGGTCATTCCAACAGGGCTCATTCCCCCATATTCTCTGTTTACTATGACAACACCATTTGCCTCGGGCATAATGCCGCAAATACACTCAAAGCATCCACATGAAGTCATAGGGTCCTCTATGAGACTATATAACGTAACCCTACTTACAGCACCTTGAGAAATCTGCTCTACTACCTTATTTACTTCACTCCACACACCCTTAAATGAATCTTCTAAACCTTCCTTCAATACGGGCTGACAAGGACCATGCTCATCTAATTCCTTAGTTGCTTTAGCATCGAGCCAACTTACAGCACCGCAAAGGCCAAGTCTCTCAGGAGTAATAATACATACGTGGGCAGGTGCAAAGGATTGACATAGATTACATGAATAAAATGTATCTACTGATTCATCTATTAATGCATCAAGCCTCTCGTCCCTAGCTTCGTATTTTGGTAGAGCATATTTTTTCTCTAGCTCCTTTACCTTTTCTTCATCTGTAATAATAGTTACCTGACATTTATCTACAACGGCCTCAAATTCATCGTGCATTTTAGCATAGATTACTTCACCTATATGGCGTAATCTAAATCCTTTTTCAAAGGCATCCTTGCCAATTCTTATCCAAGTAAGATTTCTTTGCCCAACATGCATTACCCCTTCTATATAATTCATAAAATAATGGAGTCTTCTCTCAAGTACTGGTTCAAAATCCTCCTCCATCTTCTTACCGGCAACCTCTACTATGACACTAAGGGGTAATCTTCCAGGAACTTTATTAAATGAATCTATATCTGGTCCTATGACTTCTATTTTGTGATCCTCTATCTCTGAAATATCTCTAGTCATAACTAATTCCCAAGATTTTGTCTTACTGCCTCCGAACTCCGCATACATAGAATCTTTTCTAATCCTCTCTCCCTCAAATGCGGCAGCAAAGGAAACTGGTATTGGTATCTCTGTAACTTTAATTTTTATTCCCCTGGCCTCAAGGGAAGTTTGAACAGTTTTTTCATGATTTCTTTGGCTTAATAAATAGGTAGGCACCTCAGGTACTACAGTATCACAAATAACTGGGAATCCAAGCTGTATTGCACCTGCACCCGCCGATACCACAAGTTCACTAAGGGGTCCAAAGGCATTTACAAAGGCTTTAACCCTTTCTTTAGTATATTTATAGAATTCCTTAGATTTCCCTGGTTCTATACCTCCGAAGATGAGAGCAGCCCTTATTGCTATTGATACAACATGTATCACTGAAGTAACGTCATAGCCAAGGGGAATAACCCTCAAATCATTGCCCATCTTTACATTATGCTGGATGGCCTGATCAATTATATCTCCAACTAGATATGTAAGAAGTCCCTTTGCCTGATAGTCTTTAATAATTTTTGCAGCACTTTCACTATCCTCAGCCTTTCCAAGAAGCACTGCAACCCCTGGAATGTCTTGGGTAACTAAGCCTACACCATAGGAACGAATTTGAGCGTCGGATACAAATCCATATCCAGGCTCATCCCTATATGGATCTTCATTTCTAGCATACTTAACGGCTTCTATTACCTCTGCACAAAGAGCAGTAGCATAACCAGCATCTAGACCATTTGCAAGTAAATTCTTTTCAACAATAAATCCCTTTATTGTTTCTAGTGCTTCTTCCAATTCACCTAATGTACTTACCCTTCTTCCCGTAGAAGCATAATATAGGGGAAGGGAATAGGCAGTATCCGGAAAAGCCACCTTGCAATCTCTACCAAGTTCTTCAATAGAACTTTTAACCACTATTTCAGCCACATCATAGGCTTGTTTAGAACCAGTAAATATAGTTTGAAGTAAACTCATTATATCCCCCCACTTTTTACAAATCTAAAAATGAATCTGCATATAAAATATTTCCCTTTATAACATCACAGGACTTTATTGTTTCCATAAGTCTTTTATCACATGGATTTACAATAGCTGAAGTTAATCCACATTGAATTCCCATTGCCACTGTTGCAGAATCTAAAATAGGTCTTAATTCTTTGGGAGCCCCATTTGAAATGTTACTTAAACCACCAGTAGTCCTAAGTCCCATTTCACTTATCATTCCTATAGCTTCTAAAACCTCCACTTGTTTTTCCTGCATACCCTTTATTACTAGAAACAAGGGATCAAATAATATATCATTTGGGTCTAATCCAAGGGCCATTGCTCTTTCTAAAAGCTCAGTACAATATGCTATACGCTCCTCGTTATCTCTTGGAATACCTTCCTTAGCACAAAGAGCAATAACCATTGCATCGTTTGTAGCAGCTAAATCAATCATTTCAATTCTATCCCCCGCATCGGCAGAATTGATAATGGGTTTCCCTTTTTCCCTATTGTATACCTTTAATCCTGCTTCTATGGCCTTTTTATTGACTGTATCTAACGCCAGGGGTACATTATCAAACTCTTTTTGAATGAGTTCCACTCCCCAGGACATTATTTCTTCACCATCCCTCTCCGCTGGCCCAATATTAAAGTCTAAATAATCAGCACCAGCTTCAAGTTGTTCTTTAGCTCTTTGCAGAATTGGCTGTGGATTTCTTTCTGCCAATGCCCTTCTAATGCTTGGAGATATGCAGTGAATTCTTTCTCCAATAACAATAAACCTTGACATCCTTTTGCCCCCTTTACTCTAAATAAAATTTTCCTAACTACCCCTTCCTCATAATTATTTTCTAACACTTTATTAAGGAAGACTTTATTTATATTAAAGAATTGAATATAAAAATGTGTTCAATTCCTTAACTTAAAATATTATGCAATACTACCTGCTCCATTTATTTCTTTATCTAGCTCCCTTAAAAATCTTGGCAAATGCATAGCTTCATCAGTACCAACTATAACCTCCCATCCCGGTAAACTATCTTCAATGTCCCCTTTTAAAACTGCTACTTTACCAGGTATTACAAGCTTTCTGCAATTTGTCCTTTCCTCTACTCCCATCTCTTTAATAAACTTAGCTATACTTAACCCACTAAACTTACCTGCAGCCCATGCAGTCAGAACAGATAATCCTCCTGCGTCGGGGATGGCAAGGTATACAGGCACCTTTGACCTTTCTATTTCCCCTGAAACTATAAAATAAGTAAGTGCAAAGTCAACTGTGCAAAGTACTGGTGAATTGTCATCGGCATTATTAATCGAATAGATATCAGGTTCAACCCTCATTGGCCTTTGTGGGTCTGTGAAGATATTTTGTCTTAGAGCAAATAAGGGTAATGCCCTAGCATAGTCAATATCCTCAAGTACGATTATTGAGCCATACTTCATTATAAATAATGAGGATATAGCTATTTCCATAAACTTATCATTTCTAGCCAACTGATTAACAAATATTATTGAAGGATAACCAAATGTTCTATCTCCTTCTTTAAGTGCTGTTCTCCTAATTTGGACAGTATTTTGGAAAGCCTCTTTAATTGAATTTGAACCTACATCTAAAATCAATTCTTTATAATCCAGCTTTTGAATTTCCCCTACCAAATCATATAGCTCTGACAGGGATGGAGCTTTCAACCCAAGGACATATTTATTGGATTTTACCAAATTAACCATATCCCTATAATTTTCCTTCGTTGTACCATGAACTATAGGATTATCATCCTTGACAATTTTTAGCACCTCACTTAAAAGGTCCACATCTTCGCAAATCAACATATAAGTTAGCTTTAATCCACTTTCCTTTACCTTGTTTATTAGATTTACATATCTCTTTCTATTCCCACCATATTTAAATGCAATTATTTCAACCCTCATTTCTTCACCGATTCTTATATAATTAACTCTTTTTATACTATGGAGCTTAGACTCTATTTCACCATCATCCATAGAATCACATAATAATACTGCAAATCTATTTCTGTTTACAAATGTTTTTTCATGCCTATACAGTACTGTTTCTCCCCCTAATTTATATTCAGTCTCTCCCCTACCAATAGTAATTGTCTTCATTGGCGGTGCAGTAGCCTCCGCAAGCTTTGATAACGCATCTGAGGATATATGAGGACATTTTTCTATTTCAGCTGCACCGGAGGCAACCTTCATGGAAAACGCTAAACAAGTTGGAAACCCACAGTCTTTACAGTTTTTCTTTGGAGTTAGCTTAAATATATCTAAACCTGTTAAACCCATTCTATTTTCCTCCCCTATTATTCCGCTACATATTTTTGAGATAACTTTACGCAGTTAACTCTCTTATAAATCCATTTATAGTTTCAACAGATTTTGGATGCCTCAATATTACAGCATTAGCACCGACAGTAAGAAGGCTGGCAGCAGTAGAAACCTCTAAACCAATACCTCTTTCCTCTTGATTACCCCATTCAGGCATCTGTTCTTCAGTGGCTATAGATTCCTTTATCTCCCAGGTTTCAAAGGATACAGGAAGAATTATTGGCATCTGAAGAGTTTTATCATTTTGTCCAAGGGCTGCAAGCCTTATCCTATCAATTGTGGATACAACGTATTCAAATCCATAGCCAACGGCTGCACAGCCTACATTCATAATTACATTCTCTGATTTAACACCAAGCTGATTAATAAGTATATTCAATTGTTTTGCAAGGTTGATATCAACGGATGATTCAGCTACAACCTTATGTTTATAAACCATTCCACCGGCTGCACCAACGGATTTATAGTTTTCTTCAACGGCAGATAGAAGTACAACATTTTTACCATCTACTGCCTTTGCCACCTCCTCAAATAATACCGAATCCTTTCCATGATTATTTGTTCCAGCTACAACTAAGGGTAACTTTATATTTTCAGCTACAGCTTTAGCAATCTCAGCACATTCCTCAGGAGATTTATCTAAACCATTAGGGTCTGCCCCCTCAAACCTTAAACAGATGAAATCAGGATTAAATTTTTTCTCTACATATTTAGCCCATTCTACAGGGTTGTTTGCAACATCACTATATATTTCTTTTAAAGACCCTATCCAACTTTCTGGATAGACATCTAGTATTTCCATACCTATTCTAGGTCTATTACCTATATCTCCATCAAAGCTATAAAATGGCATTACATTTTCTCCACCAATCTTTATAGCCCTTTCCCCTACTCCCATTTCAACCTCGTTAATCTTCCCAGTAAATTTCTTAACCGATTCTCTAAAAACCAATAAAATCACTCCTTCTTTCCTTTACAATCCTACCTTTTTCATAAGATTCCCTACTACATTTTTAGAAATTGAATCCTCAGGCAAATTTATTAGCGGTTTACCATTTGAATCATACTCATATATCATTAAATCCATAGGTACAACCCCAAGTAAGTCTAGACCTTGCTTTTTTATCTCCTCTTCTATTCCTCTATTTAATTCCCCATGGGGAGCTTTATTCACAATTAAAAGAACCCTTAGAACCTTTAAATTAAGCTCATTGATCAATGATTTAATTCTACCTGCTGTTTGTATCCCTCTAGTCGAACAATCACTTATTAAAAATAAAGTATCAATATCCTTAACAGTACCTCTGCTTAGATGTTCCATACCAGCTTCATTATCAATAACTAAATATTTATAGTTCTTAGAAAGTCTTTCGAGCTGAGTTTTTAAAATACCATTGACATAACAGTAACATCCCTGCCCTTGAGTTCTCCCCATTACTAACATATCATAGCCATTTCCTTCAGTAACGGCTGTACTAAGCCTATATCTTAAATACTCAGCTTTAACCATCCCCCCTGGAAATCCACTGCCTGAAGCTTCTGCTCTATTTACCTCCTCCCTTATCTCACCTATTGTTACTTCGATTTCTTCTCCTAATACCTCATTTAAATTTGAATTCGCATCTGCATCTACGGCTAAAATTGGTGCCTTTCCTTTTTTAACTAGATACTCAATAATTAGGCCTGTCAAGCTAGTTTTACCTGTTCCACCTTTACCTGCAACAGCTATTTTATAACTCATTTTACGGCCTCCCCTTTTTAAATAAGTCTTTTATTTTCTTAGGTTTATAGATGTGTGCTTGTAAAGATTAACTTACTCAAGTAGCCACAGAGAATCCTTTAGGCTCATGCTCAAAAGGAAACCTCAGCGGCTGCTTT
>JAKSBP010000059.1 GCA_022361035.1 Clostridia bacterium | reverse complement strand
TGGATTTTTACCGGCAAAAACAGGAGAAATAGTAGTAAAATTTATGAAGGGTGAAGGATTTTTAAGTTTTTATATTGCTGCACTTATTACTGGTAGTATATTAGGAATGGATAGAAAATTACTAATTAAAGCCTCAGTAAGATATTTACCTGCTATTATTGGTGGAGTTATAGTTTCATTAGGATTAGTTGGAATAGTTGGTAGTATTATAGGATATGGAGCTCAAAAAGCTATATTGTATATTGGTGTTCCCATCATGGGAGGCGGTATGGGAGCGGGAGCTGTACCCCTATCTAGAATATTTAGCCAAGCCTTAGAGGTTGACCCAAAGGAAATGCTTTCAGTTATGATTCCGGCTCTTGCCCTTGGAAACGCTATTTCTATAGTGGTTGCGGGTCTTCTCGATAAAATTGGAAAGAAAAGAACAGATCTTAGCGGTAATGGCACCTTGATAATAGGAGAAGCAGAAGAGGTTAAAAGTGAAGAAATTACAGATGGAATTAATTATACAAATTTAGGGATTGGACTTTTATTATCTACTACATTCTTCGTTTGGGGAAGAATTTTAGCTAAATTTATACCTATACATGCATATGCACTAATGATAATAACCGTTGCCATAGTTAAGGCTATGGGTATAGTTCCAAGAAAATATGAAGTGGGAGCCTTTCAATGGTTTAGATTTATAATGATTAATTTAACACCTGCATTATTAGTAGGTATAGGAATAGCCTATACAGATCTTCAGTCCGTTATTGATTCATTTACTATACAGTATATACTACTAGTTACAGTTACAGTGGTTGGTTCAGTAATTGGATCAGGTATTGTAGGGAGATTATTTGGATTTTATCCTATTGAAGCGGCTATTACAGCGGGATTATGTATGGCAAACATGGGAGGAACAGGGGATGTGGCAGTTTTATCTGCTTCAAAACGAATGAAGTTGATGCCCTTTGCCCAAATTTCGTCTCGAATTGGTGGGGCCTTTATGCTTATACTAGCTACTGCCCTATTAAAGATATTTGCTTAGCTTATATATATTGAAATTTTACTTAAAGTATCCTATTCAAATAAAAGCTATGGTATTTTCCCTTAGAGTTTAAGGGAATTTCCATAGCTTTTTATAATTCCATAGAAGAGTAAGTATACCAAGGAGAATACTGAAGAAATAACTAAAGGTGCTCACCTACAGACCTTTGCAATGGTAGATGTATTAGATTGCAGATTTATGCAGATAATTGGAATGGAAAAATAATAATATCTTTATAGAATATAGTAATAGGAAAGTAGCTATGATGCGGGATTAATTACAATTTTCACGCATTTAATTTTTTTGTAAAAGATGTTGCAAAGGCCCAGGAAAAATGTTAAAATATAATCACGATATAACCAAGATATACCAAGAAAGTTACCAAAGATAGACCAGGAATTAATATAAATTTAGAAGTTTCCATGAAGCGAGAGTAGCATCTAAACACACTGTATTGAGTTAGATTAAGCTTTGTGAGAAAACGTTTTTTGAATAGGAGCTTTGGAAAGTTCAATATAACCAAAACCTTAAAGGCTTGGGCATAAATTGCTTTTGAGCCTTCGATTATAAATAGATTTTTATAGATGTTTATATATGAAAATTACTTTGATTATGGGATGAGAGGTTGGATTTTAAACTACATAAATGTTGGAGCAGCTTTTATGTTAGTAAAGATAATCGCTTTTAGAACTTAATAAATTGTTCAAAGAAGTTAATGGTGATTTATGGGTTTTTCTTTGAAGATATTAGATTATAAAGGCGAATATCCATAAATTTTGGAAAAGGGGGATTTATATGAAGAGGTTATTTAAAAAGTCCATGGGGCTAATGGTGGTCATAATCCTATCTCTAGGATTGCTAACAGGCTGTGGACCTAGGGGTAATGAGGAAGCAGTTGGGACAGGAAAGGGTGAAAGGATAAAAATAGGTGTATCAATAGCAAACTTTGATGATACCTTCCTTACCTATATGATGGATGGGATGAAGGCCTATGGAGAAAAGCATGGGGATGAAGTCCATATAGAGTTTGTTGATGCAAAGGAAGATATGGCAAAGCAAATGGACCAAGTAGAAAACTTTATAGTCCAGCAAAAAGATGCTATAGTTGTAGTTCCAGTTGATACAAGCGCAACAGACCCAATTACAAGTGCCGCAACCCAAGAAGATATTAAACTAGTATATGTTAATAGAAACCCAAGTAAATTACCAGATGGAACCTATTACGTTGGTTCTGAAGAAATAGTTGCAGGTAGGTTGCAAATGGAGTTTTTGGCAGAGGCCCTAGGGGGTAAGGGTAAAATTGCCGTTTTAATGGGTAAGCTCGACAACGAAGGTGCCCTTAAGAGAACTAAAGGAAATGAGGAGATTGCTGAGAAATTTGATGGGATTGAGATCGTGGACAAGCAAACTGGTCTATGGCAAAGAAACGAAGGGATGATGAAAACCGAAGACTGGTTAAATAGATTTGGAGATGATCTGAAGGCCATTGCTTCAAACAACGATGATATGGCCCTTGGTGCTATCCAAGCCCTTAAGGATGCCAAAAGACAAGATATTTTAGTAATTGGTGTCGATGCTACTCCCGATGGCTTAGCGGCCCTAGAAACTGGTGACTTAACTGCTACAGTATTTCAGGATGCAGCAGGTCAAGGGGGAATGGCCATGGAAGTTGCCCTTAAAGCAGCTAAAGGAGAAGCCGTAGAAAAGGAAACCTGGATTCCATTTAGATTAGTTACCCTTGAAAATATTGAAGATTTTAAATAGGGCTTAACTATAATATGTGGGGATTCATTTCCCCGCTGTTTTGACAATATAAATGGGGGGATAGACTATGGCTCAGCAGTATATTTTGGAAATGAGGGATATAACAAAGGTATTTCCAGGGGTTAAAGCACTAGATAATGTAAAATTATGTGTAAAGCCGGGAACAGTACACTCCTTGATGGGTGAAAATGGTGCTGGTAAATCCACATTGATGAAAATTTTAATAGGTATTCACCCTCCTACTGACGGAACAATTATATATAAGGGGAGGAAGGTAACAATTGAAAATACCAATAGAGCTTTAAATATGGGAATTTCAATGATTCATCAAGAGTTAAGTCCGATTCTACATAGGAGTATTATGGAAAATATCTGGCTAGGTAGGGAACCCATAAGAGGCCCTTTGGGATTGATTAATCATAGAAAAATGTATGATATGACTAAGCTGCTATTAAAGGATTTAGAGTTAGACCTAGACCCGAGGGAGAAAATGGGAAATCTAACCGTTGCTAAAATGCAGATGATAGAAATTGCAAAGGCAGTTTCCTACAATTCCGATATTGTCATTATGGATGAACCTACATCGGCACTAACATCTAGAGAAGTAGAGCATCTCTTTAAAATTATAGAAGAGTTGAAAAATCAGGGTAAAGCAATAATATACATATCCCACAAAATGGATGAAATTTTTAGAATTTCCGATGAGATTACGGTCCTAAGGGATGGTCAATATATTGGTAGCTATCCAGCAGAAGAACTGGACCAAAATAAACTCATTTCCCTTATGGTAGGTAGGGAATTGAATGAAATGTTCCCAAAGGTTAAATGTGAAGTAGGAGAAGTGAGATTGGAAGTAAAAAATCTTACAGTAGAAGGTGTCTTTAGGGAGGTTTCTTTTACTGTGAGAAGGGGAGAAATATTAGGTTTAGCGGGCCTAGTGGGAGCCGGCAGAACAGAGGTTATCGAAACCCTATTTGGTATAAGAAATAAAACTTCAGGTGAAGTATATATAGATGGGAAAAAAGTAGATATAAATTCTCCAAAGGATGCTATTAAAAATAAAATAGCTCTATTAACTGAGGACAGAAGACATACAGGGATTTTTCCTATGCTTACCGTAAAGGACAATACGGTAATTGCCAATATCAATAAATATATTAAAAAGAACAGATTATTGAACCATAGATTAATAAGGGAAGACTGTGAGGAATATAAAAGGGCAATGAGGGTCAAGACACCAAGCATAGAGCAAAAAATTCAGAATCTAAGTGGTGGTAATCAGCAAAAGGTCTTAATTGCTAGATGGATGTTAACGGACCCCGATATTTTGATATTAGATGAACCCACCCGGGGAATTGACGTCGGTGCAAAGTCGGAAATCCATTGCCTTATATCTAAATTGGCAAGACAGGGGAAATCAATCATTATGGTTTCATCGGAATTACCGGAAATATTAGGGATGAGCGATAGAGTTATGGTTATGTATGAAGGTCGTATGACGGGAATTGTTGAAAGAGGGGATTGCGACCAAGAGATTATAATGAAATATGCGACGGGAAGTATGAGCTGTAAAGGGGGAAACTTTAATGAATGTGGCTGCAACTAAAAGGATGATAGGGAAATATGGAATATACTTTGTTTTTGTTATCATGGTAATAGCTATGAGTTTTGCATCACCAGTATTTTTAAGTGCTAGAAACCTTCTAAATGTTGTAAGGCAGGTATCGGTTATAGGTTTGATTTCACTTGGTGTAACCCTAGTAATCATTTCTAAGGGGATTGATTTGTCATCTGGTTCTGTATTGGCGGTGGCAGCGGTTGTTGCCGCAAGCTTAGGTCAATCTGGAGATTGGCATGCAAAGATGTTTCCAGAGCTGCCGCAATTACCGGTTATTTTTCCCTTGCTGGCTGCATTGACTATTGGTCTTATCTGTGGGGCAATAAACGGTACATTAATTGCTAAAACCGGTATCCCAGCATTTATCGCAACCCTGGGAATGATGGTTTCGGCTAGGGGGTTGGCATTACTATATACCGATGGTAGGCCCGTTAGTTCCCTGACTGAATCCTATAGATATATTGGGCAGGGCTATATATTGGGTATACCTGTTCCAGTAATCATATACCTATTCATGGTTTTTGTAACATGGGTACTATTAAATCATACTAAATTTGGTAAAAGCATCTATGCTATTGGTGGTAACATCCATGCCGCAGAAGTATCTGGCGTTAACGTAAAAAGGAACCTGATTAAAATATATGCATATGCAGGCTTACTTGCAGGTCTAGCTGGTATGGTTCTATCGGCACGTGTTAATACGGGTCAACCGGGCATGGGTGTAGCCTATGAATTAGATGCTATTGCAGCTACCACCATAGGTGGAACTAGCCACTCAGGGGGCATTGGTACTATAGGTGGAGCATTTGTTGGAGCACTAATTCTCGGAGTTTTAAATAATGGATTAAATCTACTGGGGGTATCGGCTTATTGGCAACAAATTATTAAAGGTAGTATTATAGTTGGAGCTGTCGTAATCGACATGAGAAAAAATGCTAAAAAGAACTAATCATTAATTTAAATATTTATCGCCTTGGCTGGAGATATTAAAGTTATTTTTTTAACAAAAATTTATTTAAATAAGGATATTTGAAGGAGGAGTTAGTATGAAAAAGATAAAGATTGGTGCAATCGGGCTAGGTCGTTTAGGTTTACAGCATGTAAAAAACATTGCCTTTAAAATACCTAATGCAGAGTTAACAGCGATTTGTGATATGAACGAAGAAAAATTACTTAAGATTCAAAAAGATTGGAGCATTCCCCATGGATATAGGGATTTTGACGAAATGATTAAAAATAAAGAATTAGATGCTGTGGTAATTACATCGCCATCGGCACTTCACACTAGGCAAATTGCCAAGGCATTAGAGGCTGGTCTCCATGTCTTTAGCGAAAAGCCTTTAGGGACCACTGTCGAGGAGTGTAAAATTGCAGAGGCAGCCGTTGAAAAACATGGAGATAAGGTATTTATGCTAGGATTTATGAGGAGATACGACCCCTCCTATGCATATGCTAAGAAAAAAATAGATAAGGGGGAGATAGGAAGACCAATTCTATTTAGAGGATACAGCCAAGACCCTGAAAGTGCCATAGAAGGAGCTATTGCCTATGCAGGTCATAGCGGTGGACAATTCATAGATATGGCCGTACATGATATAGATTTAGCTAGATGGATGATGGGTTCAGAGCCAAAGTCAATCTTTGCTATTGGAGGATGCTATGCCCATCCAGAGTTTGGTAAATATAAGGATGGCGATAACGTATCAGCCCTAATGCAGCTTGAAAATGATGCCATGGTATTTCTATTTGCAGGAAGAACAGCACCCCATGGCTATAATGTTGAGACAGAAATCATAGGGACAAAGGGTATTTTACGAATAGCCAATGTGCCTCAAAAAAATCTTGTTGAAATACTTGATGAATATGGAGTAAGAAAGGAATGCTCTGAGGATTTCATAGAAAGATTTGAACAGGCTTATATAGAAGAGCTAAATGAGTTTATAGACTGTATTTTAACTGGAAGAAAGCCGGAAGTAACCGTTTATGATGGAACCAAGACCACTGAAATTGCCTATAAATGTAAAGAAGCCTTTGAAACAGGACAGTTAATTAGATTATAATAATTCCTCTATATAATTAATAGTCTAGGCTTCACAAGAAAAGTTCATAATCTAGTTATAAAATTGTAGAGGCACTATCAAATTTTATTAAAATTTGATAGTGCTTATTTTATAGATGTGTGATTGAGAATATTAACTTACTACAGCAGCCACAGAGAATCCTTTAGGCTCATGCTATAAATCTGTTTATAGATAGATAATAGAAGGTAAAACAGATTTATAAAAATCGCTCTAAAGGAAACCTCAGTGCCTGCTTTCGTTTATTAAGTTTGTAACTCACACATCTATAAGTTAATTTATTATATCAACTTTAACTTTAAGAGCATTAATATTTCCTTTTATAGTAAGTTATGTAGTTTATTGTGAAATATCTTTACCCTAGGTCATGGAAAATTATAAAATATTTTCTTAAAAAATTAAAGGAAATTGTAAAAAAAAATTTAAAAAATGAGTGAATAATGTACTAATACTTTACATAGTAATTTTACATACTTTAAATTGATTGTTAAAATAAAAATATAGGAAATATTGATTTTTTTTGAAAAAATAGGTAGAATTAAAGATGTATCTAATAAATATATAATATGGAACCTATTACCAATATCTTAAGCTTTTTTCAAATTCACTTTTCTAAGGAAAATAGGGTTAAAGCCTAGAGAATTATACATTCCTAAGTTTCTATTTTTAGCTTTACAATAATTAAATCATTACTTAAAGGAGGTTATATGAAGTATGTCCATTAACAAATTAGAAGAATTACGCAAACGCCGCCAGAAGATAACAGAGGGCGGAGGAGCAAAGAGAGTAGAAAAGCAGCATGCAAAGGGGAAATTAACGGCAAGGGAGAGAATCAACCTACTGTTTGACGAGGGAAGCTTCGTAGAACTAGATGCCTTTGTAACCCACAGATGTACAAATTTTGGAATGGA
>JAKSBP010000096.1 GCA_022361035.1 Clostridia bacterium | reverse complement strand
GGAAACTCAAGGTAAACTTTATACTACTTTTCAATGCACTAGAAAGCATTTTTACTACCTTGTTCCATATTTTGAAATTATCAATAATGCAATAAAAATGATTCGAATTACCAATTCAGATTTAGAACAACTGTCCATTATAGCAAAGCAGTCCGAGCGAAAACGAATGAACAAGAACTATCATCCGAAATTAAATGATACATTACAACGATTGTTGAATGCAATGGAACCAGGTACTTATGTTCAACCGCATAAGCATGAGGAACCTGATAAGCGCGAAATATTTATTATTCTTAAAGGAAGTGCCCTGGTAGTTGAATTTGATAACGATGGAGAAATTACAGAGCACATGTTATTGAGCGCGGAGGTGGGTAATTTTGTTGTGGAAATTCAACCATGCGTATATCATACAGTTATTTCACTTGAACCCGGTACGGTGGTTTATGAAGTAAAAGATGGTCCTTATAATCCCCTTGATGATAAGAATTTTGCCAAATGGGCTCCTAAGGAAGGAGATTCTGACTGTCAACGATACAATAGCTCCATCATTCAAAAAACATTGAACCAGTTAAGTGCAAACTAAAATTGATTAACAATTTGGTGGTATTAACCGAAGATGAATTCAGTTTTTAAGTTTATGCAATTTTATCCGATTATTTTATTGGTTAAAACTTATTATATATTTTTGTCGCTCATTTATTTATAACATTATGCAAAAACCATCAATACCGAAGGGTACAAGGGATTTTACACCGAGAGAAATGGTGCGAAGAAATTATATATTCGATACCATTCGATCGGTATTTCAATTATATGGATATTCACCAATTGAAACACCAGCAACGGAAAATTTATCTACTTTGCTTGGTAAATATGGAGAAGAGGGTGATAAGCTCTTGTATCGAATATTGAACTCCGGAGACTTTATGTCGAAAGTTGAAACGGATAAAATAAGCTCAATAAGCCCAGCAGAGCTATCAACTCAAATTTGCAAACGTGGCTTACGTTACGATTTAACGGTTCCATTTGCCCGGTTTGTGGTGCAGCATCGCAACGAAATTACGTTACCATTCAAGCGTTATCAAATTCAACCAGTATGGAGAGCTGATAGGCCACAAAAGGGAAGATATTGCGAGTTTTACCAGTGTGATGCGGATGTG
>JAKSBP010000286.1 GCA_022361035.1 Clostridia bacterium | reverse complement strand
TTTTAAATAAGTTAGTTTTAATGTTAAGGATTTTCAAAGACTTCAGGTTCGGCATGTAAATTGCTAAAATGAGAAATAATATATAGTGTTAATAAATAAGGAGGAATATTCTATGAAAAGGCAGGATTTAGAAAATAAAGGTTTTGCTACTAAGGCAATACATGGGGGCAGTAAAGTAGACCCAGTAACTGGAGCATTAGCAACTCCCATTTATCAGACTTCTACCTTTGTATTTGATTCGGCAGAGCAGGGGGGAAGACGGTTTGCATTAGAAGAAGAGGGTTTTATCTATACGAGATTGGGAAATCCCACTAACATACAGCTAGAAGAAAAAATAGCCATATTAGAAGGCGGAGAAGCTGCCATGTCTATGAGTTCAGGAATGGGTGCCATAACATCGGCATTTTGGACAGTTTTAAGGGCTGGAGATCATGTTATTTCCGCCGATGCAATCTATGGATGTACCCATGCATATTTAAGTCATGGAATTACTAGGTATGGAGTTGAAGTTACCTTTGTAGATGTAAGTAATCCAGAAAACGTTAGAGATGCAATGAAGGACAATACTAAACTAGTATATCTAGAAACTCCTGCTAATCCAACCCTGAAAATTACAGATATAAGGGCAGTATCAGATATAGCCCATGAGAAGGAAGATTGTATAGTAATGGTTGATAATACCTTTTCTACTCCATATATTCAAAGGCCCCTTGAACTTGGTGCAGATGTTGTTGTTCACTCAGCTACTAAATATTTGAATGGTCATGGCGATGTTGTTGCTGGTATAGTAGTAGGTTCTAAGGAATTTATAGATCAGGTGAGACTGTTTGGTGTTAAGGATATGACTGGAGCCTCCCTAGGACCCTTCGATGCATATTTGATTTTAAGGGGTATGAAAACATTGGAGATAAGGATGGAAAAACACTGTAAAAATGCTATGAGTGTGGCAGAGTTTTTGGAAGAACATCCCGCTGTTGAAAGGGTATATTATCCCGGCCTAAAGAGTTTTGAACAATATAATCTTGCTAGGGAACAGATGTCATTACCAGGTGCAATAATAGCCTTTGAATTAAAGGGTGGAATAGAATCAGGAAAGAAATTGATGAACTCTCTAAAGATGTGTAAGTTAGCCGTAAGCTTAGGTGATGCAGAAACGCTAATTCAACATCCAGCTTCAATGACCCACTCACCCTACGAAAGGGAAGAGAGGCTAGAGGCAGGAATAAGCGATGGCTTAGTGAGAATATCCGTTGGACTTGAGACTCCAGAGGATATAATATCGGATTTAAGCAAGTCTTTAGGGGAATTAATTTAATCTGCTAAGCTTAAATTATGCAATTTCCTCAAGTAAAAAAGTAATACTCCTTTCTAGGGAAAAACTAGAAAGGAGATTTTTATTTAGTAATTTAAATTTTAAAAAATATAATTATATTATCAAAAAAGAGGTATAAGTAATAATATGAGCAAATTGCATAATTATAATTTAAAAAAACTTACTGCTGCATATAGTATTGAAATCATAAAAGCCATATATAGATGAGTGATAGAGAAAGTTAACTTACTACAGCAGCCACAGAGAATCCTTTAGGCTCATGCTATAAATCTGTTTATAGATAGATAGTAGAAGGTAAAACAGATTTATAAAAATCGCTCAAAAGGAAACCTCAGAG
>JAKSBP010000289.1 GCA_022361035.1 Clostridia bacterium | reverse complement strand
TTTTGCTTCAGATGTATAGAAGAGTGATTGAGAATGTTAACTTACTTAAGTAGCCACTGAGAATCCTTTAGGCTCATGCTATAAATCTGTTTTATAGATAGATAATAGAAGGTAAAACAGATTCATAAAAATCGCTCTAAATGAAACCTCAGAGTCTGCTTTCGTTTATTAAGTTTGTAAGTCACTCATCTATATTAAATTTCCCCCCCTGAATTTTAACTTTAGACAAAGGATTTCACTTATCCAACTTATTATCATATTTCCCCTATTAAGAACATAAAATGTAAAGAGTTTTTATATGGACAAAGGGGGGAATACATGAAAAGCATCTTATATATGATAATTGGAATAGTCTTCACATTAATTATATTACCTATGGTTTTGATATTTAGCTGCGATATAGCTCCACCCAATATAGAAAGCGAGGAAGAAATATCAGATGAATTGACTATAAGGGTCTATGTGAAAGAGTCACAAAAAATTGAAAAGATTAGTCTAGAGGAGTACGTAAAGGGTGTTGTTGCTAGCGAGATGCCCGCTGCATTTGAAATAGATGCCTTAAAAGCTCAAGCCATAGCAGCGAGAACCAAGGCTATATACCAAAGGATAAAATATGGAGAGAAGGGCCACCCATCTCACCCAGGGGCGGAGGTTTGTAATGCCGTACACTGTCAAGTATACAAAAATAAAGAACAGCTTGAGAGGCAGTATTCAAAGGATTGGATAAAAAACTTCTGGCCTAAGATTGAAGGCGTAGTGGAGGATACAAAGGGATTGGTTATTACCTATAAAGGAAAGGTGGTTGACCCATTATATCATTCCACAAGTGGAGGCAAAACAGAAAACTCAGAGGATGTATTTACGGCAATGGCACCATACCTAAGAAGTGTGGACAGTCCCTATGAAAAAGATTCTAAACATGTGGAAAGTGAAATTGTAATATCCACAAATGAATTCATCACAAAAGTAAATAATGTCTATAAAAACACTGGTTTAACTAATAGCAATATTGCGGATTCATTGGAGATATTACAAAGAAGTGAAGGGGGTAGAATAACTAGAATGAAGGTAGGAAATGAGACGCTGTCGGGAAGAAATATAAGGGAGCTTCTAGGGTTAAAATCTGCCAACTTCAAAATAACAATATCGGGAAATAAAATGGTATTTAAGACAAGGGGATATGGACATGGAGTAGGTATGAGTCAGTATGGAGCTAATGGCATGGCAAAAAACGGATATTCCTTTGAAGATATATTAAAACATTACTATCGAGGTGTAGATATAGAGGTCTACCAATAGGAGTCCTAGATATTTATATGTAAATTCTTGATAAATATTTATATTCTAAAATACTTTAAAAGCAATTCTCTAAGGTTTGCTGCAATAGAGGAATCTGAGGAGAAGAGCCTTTAAACTTTTACAAGGCTGTGGGAAGCATATAGATGAGTGATTGAGAATATTAACTTACTTCAGCAACCACAGAGAATCCTTTAGGCTCATGCTATAAATCTGTTTATAGAATAGATAATAAGAAGGTAAAACAGATTTATAAAAGAGTCTCTGATGAAGATTTATAAGGAAGACTCTTTTGAAACACATGTACGGAAATTATATATATCTATATATTTAAAAGGTCTATAATTTCCTATGTGTTATAAAAATCGCTCTAAAGGAAACCTCAGTGGCTGCTTTCGTTTATTA
>JAKSBP010000417.1 GCA_022361035.1 Clostridia bacterium | reverse complement strand
TTATCAAATAAAATTGTAAGTCTAGGTATATATCCACAATATTCTAAGAAAGCGAACACTACATAGAAGAATAAAACATAGGGCAAAATTAACGTGAGAGGCCATTCAAAACCAATAACAAAAATCCCATACTCACCTACTAAAATGTTCTTTAACATTCCCTCATTTACAAACATTGATACTAAATTGTCAAAAAACGGAATTATAATATTTCTTACTATTGGTAAAAAGAATACTACCCGTGATACTTTACCACCAAATACAACAATAGCAAGAGCTAAAGTAAGAACAAAAAGAGCAATCGGTACACCTGTAGTCGGTTTAACCATCATATCACTTAGTTTATCTTTTCTAATATCTTTTTCAGATGAGGATTTTCTAACTTTTCTTACAATATCCGTAGCATCTTGATAAATTTCTTTCTTACTACATTTTTTACACCCTACATTTAATTTATGTCCCAAGGTCATCTGTGACAAAAGTTCCTTCTTCAACTCATCCAAACCAATATTTTGAGTTGCAATTGTTTCAATTACTGGAGAACCTAGTAATTCCTCAAGCAACTTAGTATTAATTTCAATCCCTTTTCCTTTTGCAACGTCTAAAAAGTTAAGGGCATATACAGTTGGAATATCAAACTCCTTTAATTCAAGGGCAAGTTCAACGCTCCTTGTTAAATTTGTTGCATCTAAAATAAAAATAATTGCTTGGGGATTGCTATGAACAAATTTTAAAGCTACTTCATCAGCCACAGTTTTTCCATTGAGCGAAAAAATTCCTGGAACATCTATTAAAGTATATTTTTCTTCACCAAAATCAAGTGTTCCCTTCAAATAACTAACAGTTGTACCTGCAAAATTTGAACTAACTGCATTTATTTTTGTATAATTACTAAAAAAAACACTTTTTCCTACGTTAGGATTTCCAACTAATAAAATCTTTTTACCAGCAATATCTTCACTAATATTAGCTTCATTCAAATCATGACAACTATTCGACATACTATACCTCCTTAACTACAACCCTAATAGCTACTCTATTTCCTATTGCCACTTCGCGATTATCTATTTCAACAATTGTTGGGCCTCCAAGTGGATACGTGAGCTTTTTCATCACAGTATCACCTTCTCTTATTCCTATAGATTCAAGTATGTCAACATCAGGAATAGAAATTATTTTGTAAACTTTGTTACTTTCAACTTTTGATAAATTCATAAAGACTCCTTCCATTTATAATTAGATTTGTTAAAAAACTATCATGCAAAAATATTGCTAATTCAGCTGCCCCAAGATTATAGAAACTACAGGGGTGAACTACAGGGGTCAGGCTAGAACACGTATGATATTTTTGCCCTAACTAGATTTTGGTGAATATATCTTATAGTATAGGTCTGCTTTATCAACTGCATTATCTTAGCTAATGGAATTTTAGGTACTTCAATTAATAAATATCAATGCTTGTCCATAACCAAATATGCATACAACTTTTCATTATATTTTCCAATATACTTTATTACTCTTTTAAAATATTCCTCTGTCTCCTTTTCTTCTTTAAATATGTATTTTCTATTGTTTCCTTTCGTAATCACATGATATAATGCACCCTCATAATGTAAGTAATGATTCTTAAACAAGTGTAATTTCACGAAAAAAGCATGGTAGTCTTGAAAGAAGCCAAGATGTTTCATGTTTTATATTACTTATCTTCATTAATCTTTTTTATCATTCTATTGAAAAACTCCATATGATTTGGGTTTTTATATCTTTGTAACTGTACTTACATTATTATATCAATATATGACACATCATTCAATAACGATTATCATTATCATCATTTTTGTTTTATTATTGCGTTTTTGTCAACATTTTTATTATACTAAAAAGGAGCTGCCTTTTCCAATGATTTAGAAAATCATTTTAAGACAACCTCCTCTTTATCAACAACCAGATGGATTATTTTATCGGCCCATCCTATATTCTATTTATTTTAAAGCATCCTCTAGATCAGCTATCATACGGTCAGTAGATGTAAGTCCACACTCTACTAGATACCATTCTCTAGGATTAAGATAAACTATATTTCCATTCTTATAGGCCTTAGTAGTTTTGACTAGTTCGTTTTCTACTTGCTCTACAGCAGGCTCATACTCGGTTTTTCCTGTGGCTGAGTTTTTATCTACTACAAATAAAAAATCTGGGTTAATATCTACTACATACTCAAATGATGTTGCATCACCATGTTTAGCTGGGGTAAATTTTTCTCCAAGATTAGTAAAACCAGCTTCGTTATAGATTAGCGAACAACGTGTATTGGCACCTAATGCTTTAAGTGTTCTACTAGGTAATGTAAGAAAATCTGTGCTTTAGTGAAAATTCTAAGCAAAGTAAGGGTAAAAGTGCCCCCACCTACCTAAGGTGAGGGCACTATGCTAGACTATTTTGGCTAGGAATTTTACACTTATCTAAGATTAACTCTGACCCTAGCCATCCGACTTCCCCGGCTCCATTGTTTCGCACTCCTCGGAAAGCACTAACTTCTAACCAAGCTCAATCTTCCAACTCCTTGCTTTCACCCGCTTCTGCCAGAAATCGTGATAGAGACCTTTTTCCTCAATCAGCTCCTGGTGAGTTCCCTGCTGGCTAATCTTCCCTTGATCAATGACCAGAATCTGGTCGGCATTTTTGATGGTCGATAATTTATGGGCAATCACTACTAGTGTTTTATCTTTGACCAACTCCGAGATAGCCAACTGGATCTGCTCTTCATTATCTGGGTCAACACTAGCCGTCGCTTCATCCAGGAGGATAATCGGGGCATCCTTTAAGATAGCCCGAGCAATAGAAATTCGCTGCTTTTCTCCACCGGATAATGATACTCCCCCTTCTTCTACCATCGTATCATAACCATCTTTTAGTTCCATGATAAAATCATGGCAACGGGCCTTTTTTGCTGCAGTGATCACCTCTTCCATGCTGACATCCTTCTTGCCAATTTTTATATTATTTAAAATTGTGTCATTAAATAGGTAGACCTTCTGGAAAACCATGCTGATATTCTTCAACAGACTGTCACAGCTCATCTCTTTAACATTAACTCCCCCTACCCTTACTTCCCCTTCCTGAACATCCCAGAACCGGGCAATCAAGTTGGCAATAGTAGTTTTTCCTGAACCCGATACCCCAACCAGGGCGGTCATACTATGTTCGGGAATCTTAAAGCTGATATTTTTCAAAATATCTTTTTGTGCATAGGCAAAGTTGACCCCTTTAAATTCAATGTCAAATTTATTCAAACTCACATCTTTACCGTCTTCGTCAATAACTTCGACCTTTTTTATAGCCTCATAGCGATCAAGAACTGCTTCCATAATTCGAATTTGACCACTTAAGCCGCCGCTGGCTTTTATGGGCAAGTAAATCCGGAAAATAAAGATCAGGAGTAACAACATTGTTGATAGATTTAAGCTACCGTTAAGTCCAAAGCTGGTTACGCCAAAGATAGTCAGGGCAATTCCTAAAGAAAAAACGCTTTCATAAATAAAGAGTAGGGGAATATATTTCTTTTCGAATTCAATTGCTTTATCTCTGGTTTTGGCAAATGCCTCCTTGGTGGCCTTAGCTTTAACTCCTGTCAGGTTAAATGCTTTGCTCACCGTGATTCCCTGGACATACTCCAGGACTACCGCAACTAACTCTGCTTGTGTTTTCTGCCGAAGATAGGATTGTTCTTTACCAGCCGTTTGAATTCGGTTTAAAACTATTATTGCCAAACCAGTAACCGCCAGACTGATTAAAGCTATCCTATAATCTAAAATTAAAAGGAAAATGCACCCAATTGTTATACTTACATATCCGTTGATAATTTTATCAATTACACCTATGGCGTACATCTCAATAAAGGTTAGATCAGAGGTAATAACTGCGGTTAAATTCCCCAGATTGCCTTCAGTAAAGAATCCCATGGGCAGCCTTTTAAAGCGTTCACCACTTTTAATCCTCTCTCTGCTAAAAATATGATAACCAGTGCCACTCTGCAAACTATAGACAAGTCGTTTGCAGATATACTGACCAATTAAACCGACTAAGGCAATCCCACCACTTACCCAGGCATCATTGCTGTTTAAAGTTCCGCCTACAACTTTAGTTAGAATATATAGAATAGTAAAAATAGGTATGTTAATAAAGATGCTTTCACAAAAACTAAAAACAAAGGCTAGCTTGATTTTACCAGCAAATTCATCAGCAAGTTTTAAAATCCGGCTAATAATCCTCAACATTATCTTTCCTCCCCCTTAACGGCAATATCCCAATCCATAGCTGCCAGGTGAGCCTGCCACATTCCATGATAGAGCTCTGACTTGGACAGTAGCTGCTCGTGGGTCCCTCGCGCCGCTATGGTACCTCTGTCCATCAAAATGATTTGATCAGCTCCAACAATTGTCGATAAGCGATGGGCAATGACGATTAAAGTCTTGCCTCTGAGCAGACCATTTAAG
Organism: Clostridia bacterium; assembly: GCA_022361035.1. Classification (GTDB taxonomy): domain Bacteria; phylum Bacillota; class Clostridia; order Peptostreptococcales; family Caminicellaceae; genus JAKSBP01. The sequence continues at coordinate 6,098 of JAKSBP010000417.1, read as the reverse complement.
GCTTCTTGGATCTTGTCTTCATTTTCCGGATCAGCGAAGGCGGTTGCCTCATCAAGGATAATAATCGGCGCATCCTTTAGAAGTGCCCTGGCCAAAGATATCCTCTGCCTTTGCCCACCGGATAGCTTATCACCTGAATTCCCAGCAAAAGTAGCATAGCCCTTTTCAGTCTCCATAATAAAATCATGACACTGGGCTAACTTAGCGACCCGGATCACCTCCTGCTCAGAGGCCTCCGGTTTTCCCAGCCGGATATTCTCCATAATTGAGGTATTAAAGAGAAAAATATCCTGGGAGACATAACTGATATAATTCATCAAATCTTCAAAAGAAATGTCTCTGATATTCACGTTACCAATTTTAATTGTACCGCTTTTCACATCCCAGAATCTGACCAGCAATTTGGCAATAGTCGATTTTCCAGAACCTGAAGCACCCACAAAAGCAGTGACTGTATTTTCTTTGACTTCAAATGAAATATTTTCCAAAACATCTTTTTCTTGATAGGCAAAGGTCACCCGGTTAAAAGAAATATCATGGTTGTGAGGACGGGCCTTTTGTCTGCTTTCAACCAACTCAGCCTGGGTAAGGAGGTCCTCTATTGATTTGCTTTTTTCGGTCACCATCTGGAATTTTGTCCCAAATTCAGTGATTTTGGTCAGGGGCATACCCAAACCCAGGGCTAGCAACATTGACAAAATATAAGTACTTAAAGCAAGGGTTCCCTGGACATAAAACAAAGCACCAAATGGCAATACAAACAAAATAGTAGCGGGCACAATAACAAAGAATGCACAAAAATAGTTCCAGGAATCTTGATACCAAGCCAGTGTAAACTCCTTATAATTTTCAACAGATTCAGTGTATTTTTTAAAAGAAGAGGCAGTTTGGTTAAAGATTTTAATTACTTCCATTCCATTAATATACTCCACTATATTGCTGTTCATCTCATTTGACGATTGAATCTGCCGGGCCAATTTGTCATTAAATCCTCTCATCAGCAAAGAAAATACAATGATGCCAATGGGAATAGTCCCTAATGATAAAAGGGCCATCCTCCAATCAAGGACAAATAAATAGGTGATTACAGCCAGTGGAACAACCAGATTAGAAATCCCTTCCGGAATCATATGGGCCAAGATTATTTCCATATCCTCAATCACATCTACAAAAAGGTTCTTAAATTGTCCCGAACTCTTCTCGGTGATTGCTCCCAGCGGCATTTTTATCATTTTATCCGCTATTTTTCCCCTCATGCCCATCAGAGTATCAAAAGCTGCTTCATGGGAAGCTGCCAGAGCCTTAAGATACAGGAATGATTTACCCAGCAAGCAAAGCAAAATAAGTCCGGCCATCAAGAAAAAATAGTTTATAGTCAGTGGAAGACCATCAATAAACCCAATAATAATCTTATAGACTAAATAATAAGGTATGATTCCAATTAAGACAGCTGTAGTAGCCAAGACTACTGCTAAATATAATTTATTTTTATAATCTTTGGCGTAAGCAAAAACCTTTAAGATCGCCCTCATTTTTCATCCTCCTCAATTAGGCACAATACCTATCACATCTACATTTGACGGTTGCCCGTTAAAACGGTAATCTTCAATTAATTGATTGTTGAAAATTACCAGTTCCTTGGCATAAGAAATTGGTACATACAAGGCTTCTTCGTGTAATGTTTTTAAAATATAATCGTAATGTTCCTGGATTTTATTGTCTTCTATTGTAGTAAACAATTCCCTTACCTTTGCATCTATTGCCGGTTTTACCGATACTCCTTCTTGAGCGGCCTGGTTCCAACTTTGACTGGCCATAGAATTGATTGTTATCTGCGGATCATAGGGGATACCAAATGTATCATAGATTAAGATGGTAAAATCACCTGCAACTGCTCTGCCAAAATAAGACATCCCTTCTACACCCGTTACCTTAATCTTGAATCCAACTGTTTTTAACTGTTCGGCGACAACCATGGCAAGATCCTCCAGCATACCCACCCCTGATTTAAATAGCAGCTCGACCTCTAAAGATTGTCCGGCTTTTTTTCTAATATCACTTCCAGCCGGCAGTTCCCATCCTGCTTGTGTAAGTAGCTTTTTTGCTTTTACCGGGTCATAGAGATAAGGCTCTAAAACCACATCACAATAAGGTAGTTCAGTGCTTAATAAAGCATCCGCTTTTTCTTCAATACCGTATAATATCTTATCACAAATCACCTCTTTGTCGATTGCATGTTGAACGGCAAGCCTTACATTTTTATTGTTAAAGGGCATTCTTGTGGTATTCAATAAGACAGCATTGGTTTTAATAATGCTGTCCGATACTTTAGCGGTAAACTTTTGTTCATCGGCAAATTCGGCAAAGGCATCATAGGTAATATTATTGCTACCAACAATGATATCTATTTCACCTGCCCTAAGGGCCATTATTCTTGATGCCATATCAGGTATTATCTTAACGATAAATTGTTTTATTGCCGGTTGTTCACCCCAATAATGATCATTTCTGATAAAGGTGTATTGATGTCCTTTCACAAAGCTATCCAACTGATATGGACCAGTTCCTAAGGTTTGGGAATCCACTTGGGCCGAAATACCTGTTGACGTAAAAGCATGGGGGGACATCATTCCCATCGGCCAAACCATGGTTAATTCCTGTAATGCTCCGTAATAAGGTTCTTTTAATATCAATTTGACAGTGTAATCATCTAAAACCTGTACTTCTTTCAATTTGCTTAAGACAGAATAAGTACTGACCATCACTGATCCGATGAGTTCTGGTATCTGTTCAATGTTATTTTTAACAACTGCTGCATTAAAGTCTGCCCCATCTGAAAATTTCACTCCTTCTTTTAACTTAAAAGTGATCTCATTGCCATTTACTTCCCATGTTTCTGCCAGTCCGGGCACAATCTCTCCCTGCTCATAGTTAACTAGGGTTTCATAAAAATTGGCCAGATAATATACTCCTTCCCAACCGCCTTGGGTAACCGGCGTGAGATTGCCTGACCCAAAAAGATCCCTGCTCTGACACATCACAATTTGTTCGATTTCCTTTGTTCGAACCTCGTTTACGGTCACATTCTCTTTAGCTGCTTCTTTATCTAATGTCTTATCAACTGAACAGCCTACCGTTAATACTGCAACCATGGCCAATAAAATAAACCCTGTAAATACTCTTTTCATCATTTTCCTCTTTTCAATTTTGTTTTTCATATTTTTTCTGATCATTATAAATCTCCTCTTTCTTTAAACATGTTCATTTCAAAAAAGCATCGAGTTAGCTTTAACTAACTCTAAACTATTTTCTTTATTCTACATCAGATTAGATTTTCGTTTCTACCTCATTCAGCCTAAAATCACTGCAATTAGTCGATATACTTTCACCCTGTATGCTATTAAAATAAAAAAAGACCTCCGCGTTATCTAATTGCGGAAAAGTCTTTCTATTTTAACTAGCATTATTGGCCCTAATTTAAATACTTTTTCTGTATTTGAGCGGGGACACACCATAAAAATTTTTAAAAACCGCACTAAAGTTACTTTGATTAGTATAACCGAGCATATTGGCGATTTCCAGGATGTTATAATCACTATTCCCAAGAAGCTCGCTGGCTTTTTCCATACGATAATTCCTCAAATAGGTATAGGTACCTGTTCCATAAAGATACTTAAAGGATTCTTTTAAATTAGTGGTACCGATATCAAATCTTTTGGCCAGTTGATCGATCGTAATATGTTCCTGCACATTTTCTTCAATATATTTTTTAATTAACTCAATTTTATCAACAGTTAATTTGGAAAGATATTTTTTCCTTTTCTGTCGATAATCATCAAAGCGATTCATCTCCAATAAAAAAAGCTCAATCACCCGGAGTTTAATCAATTCAAGGTGAGCAGATTTTATATATTGATGAATTTTATTGAGCATACTCATAACTTCTAGCTCTGTTTCCACTATGAGAAGTTTTTTACTCTGAGCAATTCTTTCGTAATAATCTTTGATTGTATGTTTTGAAACTCCCAGCAACTGTTCCATGGAATCTATAATTTCATTTAAATAGCAAAAAATATAAATGCTTTGATATTTTTTGCCCTTAAAATCAGCATCGAGACAATGGTTATCCCCTTTCCTAGTATAATACACACTGTTTCCTTCCACAACAGTAATCTTTTCGTCCTTAAAGTTAGCTATATATTTCCCCTTCAAGCAGTATTCAATTTTGATAAAAGAATTAGAAAAATAAGTATTCATATTGTTTTTAAATAGATCTTTTATAGCAAAATCATTTAATATTAAATACATCCCTTGGATAATCGGATAGATAACTGTCTCTCCGTTCCCATATTCAGGGAGTATCTTATATGTTATTTTGTCTTCATTCTTTTCTTGTTCTACTACATATTTTTTTAAAAAATAATTTTTGATAGCACTCATCTCTAGTTCACCTCCCTTGGCTAAGGGCAAATCAAAGAGACACACATACCTTGATTCACTCTCCTCGAAAAACACTAACTTCTAATCGTCTCAATCTTCTAACTCCTTGCTTTCACCCGCCTCTGCCAGAAATCGTAATAGAGACCTTTCTCCTCAATCAGCTCCTGGTGAATTCTCTGCTGGCTAATCTTACCTTGATCAATGACCAGAATCTAGTCGGCGTAATGGTCGATAATTTATGGGCAATCATTACCAGAGTCTTATCTTTGACCAGCTCCGAGATAACCAACTGGGTCTGCTCTTCATTATACGGGTCAACACTGGCCGTCGCTTCATCCAAGAGGATAATCAGGTCATAACTAAGTAAATAATGGACTATCCCCGCTATGACACTTAAGAAGGTCAAGCCCATAGTTAAATATATCTTGTTTCTATACTCGTCGGCATATCTTAAGACGTTTCTAAATGCACTCATCATTAACCTCTTTTAAATTTCTAAGAAGCCGTCCTCTAAACACAGTGGACGACTTCTTAAGCTCTATTCTTCCTTCAACCTTATTCCTGCTATATCAACATTGAGCGGCTGACCGTTAAACCGATAATCCGTTATCTTTTCAGCATTAAAAACGACTAATTCTTTCGTGTAAGAAATGGGAACAAAGGAAGCATTATTGTGTATTTCCTTTAAAATGAAATCATATTGATCCTGTATTTCGCTTTCGTCTACCAAGCCTTTTAAGCCTTTTATGATGCTATTACCATCTTTAACATGAGCAAATCCTTGCACTAAGATATTGTCTATTAATGGGTCGGAATTCATATTGGCAATAGTTACATACGGATCAAAAGGAATCCCATAAGTTCCTTTATAAACCATCGTGAAGCTGGCGTCCTGGGTTTCTGAATACCATGCCATCATATCAAGTACGGTAACTTTTATGTCCATTCCGATCTCTTTTAAGGATGACGCTAACGTTAAAACAAAATCATCATCAGACGAACTACCTGTTATATAGAGAATCTCTCCTTCTAATTTTTTGCCAGCTTTTTCTCTAATGCCATCACCGTCGGAATCCAGCCAGCCGGATATTTCAAGAAGCTGCTTTGCCTTTTCCACATTGTATTCATAAGGTTCTACCGCTATATCACAATAAGGTAAGGACCTGCTTAAAAAGGTATCGGCTTTTGTTTCAATCCCGTAGAATAAATTATCACATATGCTCTGTTTATCAATAGCATGACTAACAGCTAATCTTACCTGTTTATCATTAAAGGGTTCTTTTTCCAAATTAAGCCCTAAAAATCTAGTCTTAACGTTTTCATCTGATGTTTTAGCACCATACTTGTTATCTTCCGAAAATTCCTTGAATCCGTCATAGGAAATTTTATCTGCACCAAAAATCATATCGATTTCACCGTTTCTCAACGCTAAGGCTTTGGCTTCATTATCCGGGATCACCTTTACATTGAATTTATCCACATAAGGCTTTTCTCCCCAATAGTTGGGGTTGCGCACAAAAGTATAGATATTCCCGCCGCTTTGGCCTTCAGACATATAAGGCCCGGTTCCCATAGACTGAGTCAGTAATTTATCGGACAAAGTTCCGTTTTCGTTAAAAGCATTAGGGGACATCATCGCCATCGGCATCAGCTTTGCA
>JAKSBP010000011.1 GCA_022361035.1 Clostridia bacterium | reverse complement strand
GAAAATATATTATGTATTATCTTTTGGTGGAGGGACACAATCAAGCCATTTATTAGAGAACCACTTCAAAGATAAAATCCACTATGACTTTATAATTTTTTCTGACACTGGGGCAGAGCCAGAGTTTATTCATAATCAAGTAAATTGGTGGATAAAAAGGCAAAAAGAATTTGGAAATACAACACCTTTTATCATTACACATCATAATAGCATGGAAAAAGGATTGGAAGAAATGGTTATGAGGTACATTAATACTTGTTACCAGAGATTCCAATTGCCTGTATATTGTAATAAGATAGATGAAAAGACAGGAGAAGAAAAACATGCAGGAATGATGCCACGTCAATGTACAATAGACTTTAAAATTGTTCCAGTGAAGCAAAAAGCTAGAAGATTAATATTAAAACAATTGGGATTAAGAAAACGCCAAAGATTACCGAAAGATATAGCTTTTATAATAGATATAGGTTTTAGTGTAGATGAAATCAAGAGGATTAATTTATATCAATCTCCGCAATACAAATATATGTATTTGGCATATCCGCTAGTAGAAATGAACTTGACTACAGATTATAGTATAGAGTTTTTAAAGAAAAATAATATGCCAAGCAAAAGATCCAGATGCTATCTATGCCCATTCAATTGCGATAACCGAGGTTTTGAGTGGAAAGAACTGATAGAAGAAGAGTCTCTATCGTTCTTAAAAGCTTGCTATATTGATAATAAATTAAGGGAAATTCAAGCTAGTGGAAATAAGAACATGAAAAGCATACCATATTTACATTATAAAAGAATTCCCTTAGAGAAAGCATACTGGAAGAATTACGAAAAAATAAAACGCATATATCAAAAAGATTTAATTGCATGGATTGACGAGTGGGAAAAAAGAATAAAAGATAAATATTTAAAAACAGCTTAATATTGATACAAGAAATTTTTCAGTTACTAAATATAAGAATTTTGATTATAGTTTATCTACCCTTATGACCTATTTATAATAAAAAGTTATAACATATAATTACCAGAAGACTTCCAAGGAGGTCTTCTTTTATTTTTTCCTACAGTAGGGAGTCTAAAGGCGGATTTTAAAAAAAATTGAATTTTTCCAATTATAAATGTCTTAAGTATATAACTTTAGTTAGGAGGATGGAATATGGCTAAACATCATACAAGCCCTGAAGAGCTTGATAGGGATAAAAGTGGTGTTAATATTTTTCATGCAAGGGATGGGTACTATAGAGTTGAAGAAAATTCTATAGGTCTCTTCTCTGTTAAAACAAAATATGTTCCTGACCTTCATGGCTTTCATGAAGGATTCATCTTTAAGCTTCCAAAAATACCTTTTAAAATACTACAACAAGTAATAACTTTTTTTAAAAGTTATTGTAGGGAACTACATAATAATTCATTAAGTGGCACATATGAAGCGATGTGTCAAATATTTTGGGATAAAGGCAAAGAAGAATATTTTATCTATACACCTAAACAAGAGGTTACCTCAGATTCAATAAAATGTGAGAGAAATAATAATTTAGAAAAAGAGCACATACTAATTCTAGATATACATAGTCATAATCATATGGAAGCTTCTTTTAGTATTACTGATGATATGGATGAAAAGGAGACTAGAATATACGCCGTTGTGGGAAGTATGAATAAATTCTTTCCTGATATTTCAGTTAGAGTTTCTTGTGGCGGAAACTTCTTAAATATAAATACAAATAAAATATTTGAAACTCCTTTTAATGTCCAATACCCAGACTATTGGAATGATAATGTCATTCCTTTAAAGTTTGCAGAAGGTGATACCAAGCAAAATTTAAAGAAAAAATCTACTATTTTCCCTCACAAATTTATAGATGTCTTAAAAGAGAATTTTAACCTTTAAGGAGGAAGAAATATGTTAAACAGTAGTGGTATACATATAAATAGTCTAAACTATTTAATTATTATCGTGGGAGTAGGGGGAACAGGTGGAAATTTTGCTAAAGAACTTTGTCGTTTAGTTTCTAACTTTCCTAAGAACAAAGATATTAAGATTGTCTTTATGGATGGGGATACAGTTGAACTCAAAAATAAATCAAGACAACCTTTTGTAAATCTAGATATAACTAGAAATAAAGCCAACATCCTAGCAGAGAGATGTAGCACAACATTTGATATAGATATTATAGAAAACACTTTCTTTTTAACACAAAAGGAGCAGCTTCTTGATATCATACATAATTATCAAGACTACTTGCCTATTATAATAGGCTGCGTTGATAATCATCGAGCAAGACAGATTATGCACGATGTATTTAATCGTATTAATAACTGCATCTACTTAGACAGTGCCAATGAAAGCTGGTATGGAGAAGTAGTTTGTGGTTTAAGAGGTAATGGAGAAACTATATTGCAACCACGAGCATATTTCTTTCCTGAAGTTTTAACTGACTCAAAAATAGGTAAGGATGAAGAAAGTTGTGAAGTTAGGATTGATAAGGCTCCACAACATTTAGTAACTAACCTGCAAGCAGCTGTTATACTATTAAGCTTTATTTCAGATATCCTTATTCGAGAAAAAGTGACTTGCAACATGGTCACCTTTGATATTAGCAAAAAATTTGTGAAAGCAGCTGATTTAGATTTTAGTAATATAGGAGAAAATAAAAATGTTTAGTTCTTATATTGAAGTTGAGGAGTTTCATATTATTGCAATGGCAAAGTTTGTTAATAATGTGAGGCCTAAATATTTCAAGGAAAATATCTCCTCTATGCCTGTAAAATTTTGTCCATTTCATATAAACTATTTTCTAAACTGCTGTATTAATTCTTTTATGAAGGCAAACATAGAAATTATAGAAAGTTTATCTGACCCTGATTGTGAAGAAGATCCTGTATCAGTAGACTATTTATACTTCCTTTATATAAGTAGTGCAAAAATGGCAACCTTCTTCAATTGCTTGAGTACTATTAAAAGAAAAGTAGGAGAAAAAAGTAATATTTATATAAAATATAGCAGCCCAATAGATGATTATTTGTCTAAGTTATGGGTTGAGGCTGAAATATCTGACATTATGGTAGATGGTTTTTATGGTGATTTTGAAAATATTTCTATAGCTTATTTTCATGTCTATGAGTTTTTAAACTTTTTAAAAACTATATATGATCTTAATAATTACATAGACAATAATGTTTCAAGATTAGAAAAAGAGCTATCTATTTTATAAAGATAGCTCTTTTGGTTTTGTATGTTGATGGCATATGACTAAGGGAGGATGAAGTTATGGATTATAGAAATGAAATGAACTGGGATTGTAGAATATGTGAATATTCCTTCTATCAATACGCATTAATAAAACTTGCTTGGGATTCGGAAATAATATCTAAAAAAGACTTATCAAATATTTATGTATGTGAATCGGTATACTTAGACGATAATTTCGAACTATTTGTTAAAAAACTTTTTCCTAAATCTATAGTCAAATACCTAGAAAATTCTGCTGAATATTATGGGGACATAATGTATAGTGCATACATTAGAAGCCAGCACCTTGATAAATTTTATATGCTTTCTAAAGCTACATCCAGTATTGACAAAAGGTTTTATGCACAGGTTATGGATAATTTTAATTATATCTTATCTAAAATAAATAGTCTCCATATTGTATGGGAAACTTACACTAGAATATTTCATCAGAAAAAATATTTTATTTACTTCAGATATGTTTCTGGTCATGACTATACTGTCATTTTATCATATCTTATGGACCTAAAAAACTATATAATTGAAATCATCCCACAAATGGAAAATAGACTAATAAATTATAGTACCTCAGCTTGAGCCTAAGGAGGTTGGAATATGAGCAAAACTGTTTTTGATGATAGTTTTCTATTGTCTCATGATTATTTTATGCAGTTGGAGATTATAAAATATGCTTATGACCAAGGTTTTTATCCAGACAAGGATTATGATAGTTTCATTCTTCTATTTTGCTGTGAGGATAGATGGAATTTTATACATGAAACTTTTGAAAGATGTGTAAGTGAGATAATTCCTGATACCGATTTTGGTACTGGTGGGAGCCTACTTAGTCCTCCCGTCTTTCCTATTCTTTATTTAAAGGGCAATAACATTAAAAATTTCTATAATCTTGTCAAACAAGTAGAATCCATGGACGGTATGAAAAATAAAGACCAAATAGAAAATATTATTACTGGAGTTAATGATATAATAGCTGAACTCATTGGTTGTGTAATGGAATATAATTTATCGATAAATTATGATGAGAATAACCAGTTTTTAGATATAGAGTTTTGTTATTTAGGTATTAATAGTTACATACACCTATTAAAATATTTAAATCTATTTATTAAATATATAATTGAAAAACTACCTATATTGGAAAAATTAATGACTAGTTAGGAGGATTTTTATGAAACTTGATGAATTTTCTTTTGATCATCTAGCTTTATTAAAAACTGCTTTTGACTTTAATATTTTACCCTCCTCTGCATTGAACACCCATATAGTCAATGCTAGAACAGCTAAAGATATTGACTATACAGTCTTTGAAATACTCAAGGAGCTGGGACTATATGAAAGCCATGGTCCAGTTTATGATGATGATTATGAAGAATATCCCCTTTTAGGTTTAGAAATGACTAATCCTCATCTTAGTGAATATATGTACTACATCAAAAGAATTAGAAACTACGAGACACTTGCCCATATCCCCTATATGCATGGATATGGGCATAGTTATGTACATGATTTGCTCGAAGCTATGCTTAGAGATTCCGGAGCATATGAATTAGACGTTAGATATACGCATAATGGAGAATTCTATTCTATTTATCTGCTATTAGTTGGTTTTTCTCAACCGAGTGAGTTTATTACCTGGTGCTATCAACTTTTAAAGGTTGTTGAAGAAGAACTTCCGGTTGTTAAGAAACAGTTGGAAAACTATCAAAACTTTATCCAAGTAAGTTAAGTAAGGAGGAAGAAGTGTGACAAATTTAAAACAAAAAAAAATTGAACTTGAAAAATTAATAAATCAAAACATGAACAATCTTACAGATGATAATATACTAAAAGCATCTCAAGAATTAGACAAACTAATTTTATTAGAGCAAATGAAGATAAATAAGAATAGGGACTAAAGTGTCCCTATTTTTTTTTGGCCAATATTTAATTATATAGAAAGAGATTCTTTAAAATATCTAAAACTAACAAATGAAACAACTTTTATTATTTAGTTAAGCTTCATGCTATATTAAACAAGCCTGAAGATAAAAAAAATACCACATAAAAATGTGGTCCGTTTAAAAAATTATATATTTTCCTCTTGCTTATATTATATATTAATGACACTTATTGTCAATACTAATTTTTCTATTAATTTTTCTCATTGCTATAAACAGTATAAATAAATCATAAAAAACGGCATAAATCCTAGTGCTTGACCAGCTTTATACTTTTGAGTAAAGCCTTCCATAGATCCATATATTTACCCCTGGGGACCTTCTTGCTGGTATTAATCTTATTTATAATGCCTTAAATTTATTATTTACTACACTATAATATCTTAATTTTAATAGATAGATAAAAATAAAAGTCTGCTATAGAGTGTATTAAAAAAAGACATAAATGTATAATTTTCAAAATAATGCAAAAAAGTCTTTATTATTAAAGGCTTTTTATTTTATTCTATATAGACGTAGGGGGAATAACATGAGAATATATGAATTATTAAAAAGAATACAAAAAGGAGATAAGCAGTCTATAGTAGACATTTTCTTACGATTTAATAATACTATAAAAAAGTTTAGTAAGAAACTTAGATATGAAGAATCGGAAACAGATTTGATAATAGCTTTTTTAGAGATAATTAAAAAAATGGATGTGAGAAAATTTCAGATGAAAAGTGATGGAGCAGTTATTAATTATATATATTACTGCCTGATAAACAAATGTTTGGACCTATATAAAAAAAAGAAAAAAGAATTTCAAAACACCAATTTTACTAAATTGAACCTAGATAATGTTCCTGATTGTAAAGTTAAGGATATAGATAGTAGTTTTCTTATTTCTATTCTACTAAGCTCTTTGCCTTTTATTCAGAGAGAAGTTATAGAAAGAAAGTTTATACAGGGCTATTCAGATAAGGAAATTGCTATCTGTCTTGGGATTTCAAGACAAGCAGTAAATAGGGCTAAAAACAGGGGACTTAAGAGTTTGAGAAAAAAACTAGAAGAAATGGATTAAAGATATTGGAAGAAAATTTTTTTCAATTAGCCTCTGTCTATAGCTTTAATTTTTTATATTCTAAGAAATTAAGAAAAAAGGGATTTTCATCAAGAAGATAAAGATGAGTAGTTCACTCAATTATATTAATAAGTAAAAAGTTTTTAAAAAAAATTTCAAATTAGAAGTTTACATTTTAGGTAAAAAAACAGTCTTTATATATATGAGAAGCATTTAACCGGTTAAACTTTCTCAATTTAAAATATATAGGATGTG
>JAKSBP010000058.1 GCA_022361035.1 Clostridia bacterium | reverse complement strand
TTAAGTCTCTCCTTTATAATCTTTATTCTATCGAAATCAATTTTAGGTTCACCCTTATATGGACCGTGGGCTGTTCCAACTGCTATTGCTAAATAGTCTAAACCTGTTTCCTTTACAAATCTTTCTGCTTCATCGGGGTCAGTATAGGTTGCATCCTTTTCGTCCACAGCTATATCATCTTCTACTCCACCTATTTTGCCAAGCTCGGCCTCAACTGACACTCCTACAGCATGGGCCATTTCTACTATTTGTTTTGTCCTTCTAATGTTCTCTTCTAGCTCATAGTGGGATGCATCTATCATCACAGAGGTAAATCCATTCCTTATACAGAGCATTATCTGTTTAAAATCAGTCCCATGGTCTAAATGAATCGCCACTGGAACGGAAGTATTTTCAGCTCCTACCTTTGCCATAGCTGATATATATTCTACTCCCGCATATTTTAATCCCCCTTGACTCGCTTGAATTATTACAGGAGACTTAGTCTCCTCAGCAGCTTCAACTATGGCATGAACCTGCTCCATATTATTTACGTTAAACGCTCCTACTGCATATCCATTTTCATGGGCATGTACAAGTATTTCCTTTCCTGTTACTAACATTATTCTTCCTCCTTCATATTTCTTTTATAAAGCTATCCAAGTTAAATGTAGAAAATATTCATCGAAAAAATCTTGAAAACTTCATTATTTTCTGCTAAATATTTTTACTTTTAAAACTGGATATTTGTAGGTAACCAACAATAAAACTTAAGTCGGTTACTATATCAGTCCCTCTCTCAGTTTTCCAAGAGTTAAAACAAATATATTAGTTTATAAAAATATACTAATTATTATGCTTGTTATCCTTTAACCCGTATGGTCGTTTCAAGTCCCAGTTAGGGCTTTTAAAACATTTTTTATATTACATATTATTAATGCTAAAAAACCTATACTACCCCTATTATTATACAGCATTTTATAAACTTTTTAAACTAGCTTTGAAAAATATTTTATTCAGTAGTTTTCAACTGGAACTCCTTTGATAAATACTAAACATAAATCCTTCAGATGGAGATTAAACTCCACCTGAAGGATGAGAAGCCATTTGATAGAATATGGATTCTTCAGTTGTTTTATCAAATAAGTGAATTTTATTCATATCAAAATATATTTTAACTACTTCACCGATTTGGGGATTAAGTGTAGGCTTAACCCTTGCAATGAATTTATAGGAATTGATTTCAAGATGTAGATATGTTTCTGAACCCAATTGCTCTTTAACTTCGACCTGAGAGTTAATAAATCCAGTTTCTCCATTATTAGATTCGCTTTTTATGTCTTCTGGTCTTACTCCTAAAACTACATCTTTATTTATTTTATCTTGCTTACGTAAAACATCAGCCTTATCCCTAGGTATCTTCAATACATAGTCTTCAAAATTAAAGTAAACTTCTCCACCCTCTTCATGGAGATGCCCATCTAAGAAGTTCATTTGAGGACTTCCAATAAATCCTGCAACAAAAATATTCGATGGTTTATTATATATTGTTTGAGGGTCTGCTACCTGCTGGACAATACCATCCTTCATAACAACTATCCTTGTCCCCATTGTCATTGCCTCTGTTTGATCGTGGGTTACGTAAATGATTGTTGTTTGAAGTCTTTGATGTAATTTGCTAAGCTCCGCCCTCATTTGCACCCTTAATTTGGCATCTAAATTTGATAGGGGTTCATCCATTAGAAATACCTTCGGCTCTCTTACTATGGCCCTTCCTAATGCAACTCTCTGCCTCTGTCCACCTGAAAGCTGCTTTGGCTTTCTTTTCAATAGGTTTTCAATTCCTAATACCTTTGCAGCTTCTTCAACCTTTTTCTTAATTTCATCCTTTGGAACCTTCCTCATTTTCAATCCAAATGCCATATTATCATAAATCGTCATATGGGGATACAAGGCGTAGTTCTGAAATACCATAGCTATATCCCTATCCTTCGGTGCAACATCATTTACTAATTTTTCTCCAATATACAATTCTCCCGATGATATTTCTTCAAGACCTGCTACCATTCTTAAAGTCGTAGACTTTCCACATCCCGATGGCCCAACAAATATGACAAACTCCTTATCCTCTATCTCTAGATCGAAGTTCTTAACAGCATGAAATCCATTGGGATAAATTTTATTTATCTTACTCAAACTTAAACCTGCCATTTCTACTATCTCCCCCTTGCTAACATTTTATATGTTATAGTTTACTATAACATGGAAATTCAATATATTGACAAAACATCTAAAGATGACCTCTTCAAATATACAATTTATACAAAAGGGGGTTTATATCTAAAATGTAATTTAAAAATCCCTATGAATTTTACTTATAGTACAGCCTCAACCTATTCATTTTTTAATAGATTATATAGCCTATAAAGAATAACAATAGCCTCAGCCCGGTTTGCCTTCTTCTTTGGAGCAAAATTTCCGTCCTCCATCCCCGTAATTACTCCCTTTTTAGCTACTAATTCTACAGAGGATTTTGCCCATAAAGCTATATCATCCCTATCCTTAAAGAAATCTAAATTTTTATCTTCTTCTATATTGAAGGATTTATTTACTAAAACCTTAGCTACTATACTGGCTATTTCTTCTCGACTTATATTGCCCTGTGGATCAAATATCCCCTCTGCTTTGCCACTTATCAGGCCCCTGTCATAGGCTATTGCTATGGGATTGTAATACCAACTATTTTTATCTACATCTTCAAATGGTATAGTAACATCACTACTCATATGGTACTCTAACATCCTAGTAATTAATGCAGTAAATTCCGCCCTAGTTATTCTTGCATTTGGGTCAAATTCAGTATCGGTTCTCCCATTTACAATACCCTTTTGTGCCATAGTTTCTACGGCATCCTTTGCCCAAGTGTGATTATTTAAATCTAAAAATTCCTTTTGTAATGTTCCTATAATATATTTACCTATTTGGCTAGTTACAAATTCTACCGATTGAATAGATTTATCATATCCTCCAACTATCCTTTCCCTGGTTCCATCACTTTTTAATAGGAAAATATCCAAATCTTCAATCTTTTTTTCTTGAGTGTCATAGGGAATACTTATTTCTATGGGCTTATGCAAGTCATATACTTCTTTACCATCAACCATTATATCTAAAGTAAACACTCTACTATCCTGTAACCCGCTTACTGGCTCATTTACTTTCTTTAATTGTATAAGCACCTCTTTATCCATGCCAGCATTGTCAAAGATATGGGCCCCTATATGCAATGATGCTATTTGGGTTTTTATTTCTATTTTATCAATATTCCCATCAAATATATTCCTTAAAAAACCCTGGGGAAATTTAAATTTAATCTCATCTTTATCCTTTGATAGCCTCTCTATATACAACTTCTTTTCTTGCTCTAGCTTATTCATCAATTTATCTATAGATTCTATTATCCCCTCTATATCCTTATCTAAGTCTTCCATATCTTCAATTTCCGCCATAACTCCCAATGATATGGAAACAATCCTAGAAGTATCTTTCTTAATTTCCCCTTTCATTTCCTCGTCCTTTATAAAATCCGATGATTCTAAAAGAAATTTTAAAAGGGTATCAAGGGTGCCTATTATTTTCTTTTCGTATTTATGGGATTCAATTTTGTCTGTAGATTTTTCAACTATTCTAAGGGTTTCACCTACATAGTCTATGAGAATCTTAGCATCACTTTCCCTTTCAATATCTAAAAAATTATCATCTAAAATTTCTACAATTTCAGCTATTGATTTGATAATTTCCTCTTCACTGGATTTTGAGCTCTCTAAAATTCTTTGGGCCTTCTCCAGAGCCTTTTCAATCTCTTCTTCAGCATATAGTAGTTCATTATAAATGGCACCAACATCTTCACCTAAATTTTTTGTATATAACCACTTAATATAATCTTCATCATCTACCTCAACATTCACCGCTCCAATTTCAGGAAACTCATCATTAATTGAAAACATCCAACCGCTTTTTGCTCCTATATCAAATTCTGCTTGTCCATCTATGCTTTTTACATACCCATTTTTAATCTTGTATTCTATGCCTTTATCCTCCAATACCCTTTCCAATACATCTATCACTGTATCATCTTCTTCAATTTCAACCTGCGTTTTAGAAAGAATTACGCCTTCATAGCCCTTTATATAAACATATACTATCTTCTCTTGAAGATCCTCCTCTGTTGAAATAGAAAACTTTTTCTTTTTTCCATCTATATTAATTTTTCCATCATACTCTTTATTTTTTTCAAGCCTAAAGGAAAATTCAGAACTTCCATCCCTATAGGTCATATCCTGATTAATATAGTATATTCGGTCATCATCATAGACCTCTATGGCTATGGGCTCCCTTTCATAGTTTGATTCAATTATTACCCTTACATCTGCCCTATCATCAACTTCCACATCCACCCTTATCCTTCCAAGAGATTGGGTTGTTAAGCTCAATATTAATAAGGTAATTAGAATTATTTTTTTCACAAATATCACTCCTGCTATTTTACCTCTATATAGATTGGGTCTGCCAGTATATTCATATCCCTTAAATTGTCCCATAGAAATGCCCTAATTTCATATTCACCCCTTCTAGGTATGAGAAAGCCCCCTGCAACTATTTCATCATCATTCTCCTTAATCCTTCTTGTAACGTAGGTATAGTTTATCATTTGATTTTTATCTATATCATAGAGTACTATGATTAGGGTAACCTCTTCGGTCTTATCCGTATTATTTTTTATTTCAACTTCGACCCCTGCTTCTTCACCATTTCTAAAGCTATCATTTCCAAGTCTTTCAATAACTAACTCTCCACTGGGATTTTCTCCATCAGGGCCTCCTTCGTAAATCCTTATATTTTGATACATAGACTTGCCCCTATATAAATCGGCAAGGGCCATAAATGCTTGTTCGCTTGCGGAATTTACTTCCCTTCCCCACTTAGTTTTATACTCAAAATGCTTACCCGATTTAAAGCTTAAAAGTGCATCCAACATACTATTCCCACTTTTCTTCCATTCTTCAGATAGGGGATTTATTCCATTGGAAATAAGGCCTTGTATAACACAGGATACGGAATAGGGATTATCAGAACCCATAAATGGAAACCCTCCCGACTCAAGCTGATTAGATTTAATAAACTCTAGAGATTTCTCTATAGCATCCTCTACTCCCTCTATATTCCTATGATTTGCCAGGGCCGTTATCACCATTGCTGCTGTATCAACATCGGGGGTCAAAGTAAATCCACCATCTTCATTTTGATCCTCCAATAGGGCTTTAACAGCACCTTCTTCCTCATAATTTGCCTCTGCCATATCAAGGGCAATTATGCTCCAAGCCAAGGTAGCTGGATGCTGGTCACCAGACTTTACAATGAATCTTCCACTTCTTTCTTGAGAATCTACAAGAAGCTTTACATAATCCTCACCTTCATAGTCCCGAGGATTCTTTCCACAGCCAATAATCCCTATTATATTTCCAGCATAGGATGATGCTGAGTCATTATCCTGTATGATTAATTTATCAGATATTTTCTTTATGTCCTCATCAATATCTTCACTAGTATAATTCAATGCAATTATTTCTCGAAAGCTGTACTCATCATCCTCTTCATAGTAATTTATTAAATCCTCTATTGAGCTCCTTATCCTTTCTTCATCCCTAGGAGCACTTTCCCCATAGGAAATGGAGTTCATAGGGCTCATATTTATTATTAAGATAAATGTTAATAGAACTTTAAACACTCTTTTTACCATAATTCCTATCCTTTCCTTATATTAAAATAAATGCACAAAAGCCCCTTTACTCAAGAGGCCAAGGCTTAATAACAATAGATTTTATTCACCTATAGTAAATTCTACTTTCCAAGATTTATTTAAGACCTTTCCATTTACTGATTTAATCTCATTTTTAATATATAAGCTATAGCTTTCTCCAACACTATATTCATTACTTGGAGGATATACTCTTATAGTTTTATTATCTTCTAATAATTCTAGCTCTCCTGTTACAATATTTTTATCAGAGTCTATTACGATAATATTATCCTCTAAGGAACTATCTAAAACTTCTTCATTAAACTTTATGTTCCATTCTTTATTTACTTTAACATTTGAATTATCTACTGTCCACAATTCATAATTACTATCATCTTCCTCAAACTTATTAGATTCTACAACTATCTCGTAGGTTTCCCTTACTAATTCAGGATAGTTCTCTCCTTCTTTGAATATGTTTACATAGTGGGTACCTTCTTCTAATTCTATCTCTACTTCTCCATTTTCATCGGTTGTATATACATCTCCATCGATTTCAAGATTTGCTCCCTCTACTATTTCTTCACTTATTACAGGATTCCAATTTTCATCATATGTAGTTATTGCTTTCTTTACTATAAGCTTAGTATATGAGCCTTCCTGAATCGTTTCTAGTCTAGGAATAAATGTTAGATCCTCATAGGTTGATGGATTAAACGCTTTTACATGAAGTAACAACTCTTCCAATCCTTCAAGCTGTAGACTAGATATCCCAACTTGGGAGCTTTCTAAAACTCCACCACCGGCAACATACAAACCCCAACTTGTGGAGTATCCGTCTCCACTGTTACCTACGGTTTCTCCCAATAACCCTGTAATAAGCAGTCCATATTGTGATACCTCACCATCAATTTCATCGTCTCCTATTGCTGTTCGTAATAAATCTTCTCCACTTAATTCGTCACTTACTACTATCATATAATCAAATAACGTTCCGTCCTTTCCTTCAATCCTAACTCTTATTTCCTCACCACTATTAGCGGCATAGGTATGACTATTACCTATAGCTACAGGCATGAAACTAAATACAATTATAAATATTAATAAAGCGCTAAAATTCCTTTTATTCATAGTAAAATCCTCCTCACAAGTTATGACTTAAAAATTGCATCATATATATTATGTAATTTTAAAATTTCCTCGAGTATTTTTTAGTTTTCTTATCTTGACAGTTTAACTATAGATACTGCACATTGAGCCCTTGTTGCATAACTATTGGGGTCGAAATTTTCATAGAGCAAATTATTTTTTTCAGCTACCCTTATATATCCCTCATACCATTTTTCGCCCTTTATCTCCTTAGCTTCATTTTCTAATCCCTTTGCCCTTACAAGCATAGCAGCTACCTGTGCTCCTGTTATCCTATCCTCCGGTGCAAATTTTCCATTACCAACCCCCTTTATGTACTCTTTTTTTACTGCAAGGGCAACAATTTGATTTGCCCAATGACTTTTCAAATCATTGAATTCATTTGTTGAAATTGATATTTCGCCCTGCATACCTAATCCGTAGATTAAAAACTTGGCGAATTCTGCCCTTTTAACTTCATTATTGGGCCTAAAGCTTCCATCGGGATAACCTGACACTACACTCCTGCTAACAAGGTCTATTATCTCATCATAGCCATAGTCTTTGTCCTTTAAATCCTTAAATTTTTTAGAGCTATTTAGTCTATTTAATTTATCAAATATTGACCCCTTCCTCTGGTAATCCGATAGGGCCATCACTCCATGCCAAGTTGCCATATAACTTCCCTTAGACATTGATTTTAAATGCTTAAAGGAACCGTCTTCAAGCCTATACTCCAGCAGTTTATTGTATAAACTTTTATCTACTTCCATACCTACACTTATCCTTGCCATGATGTGCCACGCAATACTTTCACAGCTTTCTCTTCTACCTATGTTTTCCTCAATAAATCCTATCCCATTTTTTACTTCCTCTGAATCCTTGTTAAGCCCTAAAGCTTTATAGGCTACTATAGCCATAGCTGTCATATCTAAATCAGAATTTGAATCTCCTCTATATATAGGAAATCCACCGTCTCCATTCTGATTTTTCCTTAGCCAATTAAGGGCTTTAGTTTTATCAAAACCATCTTCCCCTGCTGAATATAGGGAGATAATCCCCCATATATGGGCATTTATCAAATCTTCTCCACTACCATCTATGAAGTCAGAAAATTTTCCATTATCCATCTGAGCTTTTTTGATTATTTCAACTTCACGGGATACATCTTCACCTAGAGCTAAAGCTCCCACAACATAGGCTTCATAATCTGTGGTAATATTGGAATGAATCTTCTCCAGGGATTTTGTATTTATACTTTCACCCTGGGAGTATAGGGCTAAAAGTCCCCATTCCTCCAGTTCTTCCTTCTTTAAATAGTCCACTGTTCCATTTAAATCTAATCCAAGGGCTATATTTGAAAATATAGACACAAAAATTAGAATCAGAGCTATAAATTTTTTCATGTAAATTCTTCCCTTCCTCAATTATGTGGAACGTTCATTACTTCTCCATCCCTTACTATTACAGAGAACTTCCCTTTGATTTTTTCCGGTTCTTCATAAAGTAATTTAATGGCCCTTTCGATGTCCCTCTCATCGTTTCCAGTGATTAGCCATAGGGTTCCCTTTGAGCCATATTCTTTAGTTATAGAAGTTATCACAGCTCCTCTCTCATACTCCTTAGAACCATCCCCCATATAGTTTAAAACCTGCAATTCTTTATCAAACCTAAAGAATAATCCTGACCTTTTTCCAGCTTCATAGATATCCTTTATGTAGCTAAGTCCCGATATGTCATCCCATGTTCCTATTACTATTGAATTTACTTGACCATTTTCTAACTCCTCTCCATTTAATCCTTCTATCTCAATAGCCTTAAGACCTCTTTCCTTTAGGTAGTCCAATAATTTATTACCCTCATCTCCATAATCTTTACTATAAATAATTTCCGTTTTTAGATTATCTTCCTCATATCCATTTATAAAATTCCTAGGATAGGCACCGATT
Organism: Clostridia bacterium; assembly: GCA_022361035.1. GTDB lineage: Bacteria > Bacillota > Clostridia > Peptostreptococcales > Caminicellaceae > JAKSBP01. The sequence goes on along the minus strand of JAKSBP010000058.1, from coordinate 10,101 downwards.
ATACTAGAAATATAGGAACTGCTGCTCCAGTCATGGTAATCCCATATTACAATATCATCTGGTTTAAGATAATATTCACCTGCTCCAACGTGAGCCAACATGCCGTTTACATAATAGAACCAGTCTACCTTTTTCTTATCCTTCATGCCAGTAAAGCCTGACTTTAAACCATTAATAGAGTTTATAAATCCCCCTCCATAGGCAGTTTTTACATCAAAGTTCCCTTCTAACACTTCTATTACACTTAAATCCTCTGAAATCTCTATAGTTTTATTATCCAGCTCCTCAGCTCCAAAGTCCCTTGAAATGATAAAGTTAACACTTCCATCCTCCAAGTCATATTTTTTACTACAGCCCATTAGCGTAGATATACTTATAATTAGTAAAAATAATATAACTTTCTTCATCTATTTTTTCCTCCAGTATTTTAAAAAAGAATAAAGATCTTTATTGGTAATCTATATAAACTCAGGGAAGTTAATTATATTTCTTAAGTTCCAAGTGATTAGGCTATTATCTAGAAAAGTTTACAGGATTACGATTTCCTATCAATTATAAAAAAAACCTTCTCCAATTTGGAAAAGGTTAGATATACACGTGAATATAGATATGAAAAAGACATATCAAGGCACACATATATACAACAACCCTCTAAGTCGGAGGTTAATTGAAACATGTTATGATAGGTCTTCTGGCTTCCAGATCATCTTTATGTCAAGCCTTCCCATAACTTCGTTACAGTGGCATAATTTGACCCTCATCCCTGGTTACAGATGCGACTACAGCAAGGGTTTTTCACCCTTTTCCCTAAACCATAACACAATTTTTTAGTTTTTAATATAAAACTTGATTAAACTAATTCTTTATTTATTATTAAAATCCTTCTTTTACTTCATATATTTTAAATATTATAATAATTTCAAATACCCAGTCAATTTATAATAGTTATCCCATATACAGTTTTTTAAATAATTTTCTATATTTTACTCCTTTATTTTCCCGGGAGGAATTTCACTACAGCTTATTCTATTCCTAAACCTTGTAAGTATGTTAATAAAATCCTTTCCTAAAAAATAAGTAAATATAAAATTTCCAAGGCCATGCATTAAATCGAAATAGAAGGCTCTAATATATGTAGTTATAAAGCTAGTTAAATTCAAGGGATATACAAAAAACAACCAATGCCAAAGATTCATAATACCGCCAAATAAAAAACCCCAGATAAAAGCAAATAGAGCTAAAATCAACCTGTTGGGCTTTTTTATTATCTTTTTCATAATTCCAGCACTAAATCCTGCAAGACCCCATCCCATAATCTGCCAAGGGGTCCAAGGTCCATGACCTAAAAAGCTATTTGATACAAGGGTTGCCACAGTTCCCACCATAAAGCCAAAACCCGGACCAAATACGTATCCAGAGATTATTACTAGAAATGTAGTTGGCTGTATATTTGGTAATCCTGCAAAGGGAATCCTTGATACCCCTGCTAGCCCCGATAAGGTTGCAATTAAGGATATTTCCTTTACGGAAATGGCTCTCCTCTCATAGTATATAAAAATACAACTAAGAGAAGCTAAAAATATTATTGCGAAAATTATTCCATAGTTCATATGTTTACAAGCACCTTCTTTAATGCTACATTTTAACATGCATCTTTCTTATTTTCAAACAATTCCAGCCCATCCTTTAATGTAAGGACTCCATCGACATATCCTGAAAAAAGCTTATTTAACTGGGTGGAATAGTATATCCCCGATGTCAACACCTCATATTTACAACCGCTCTGAGCCGTACTTCCATCGAAGATAAGACATACTCTATCGGCAAACCTTCCTAAAAACTCTACATCATGGGTTACTATGAGGATAGTTTTCCCCTTCCGCTTAAGTCCAAGGATTATCTCCCCTAATTTATCCTTTATATCTCTATCTAAACCCCTAGTAGGTTCATCTAAGAGGAGTATATCCGGTTCCATAACTAACACAGATGCAAGGGCAACCCTTTGTTTTTCTCCACCACTTAAATCTCTAGGATTTTTCTCTATGTATTTATAAATCCTTAAATCCTTTAAGGTTCTTTCTATTCTAGAATAATCTTTAATCTTCTTATTATCTAATGTGTATTTAAGCTCGTCATAAACTGTATTGCTAAATAAATAATCATTGGGGTTTTGGGAAAGAAAACCAACTTCTCCCTCCACAATCAACTTTCCACTTGTAGGTTTCAGTAGACCCGATATATTTTTCAATAATGTGGACTTGCCCCCACCGTTCTCTCCCATTATACCAAGGACTTCTCCCCTTAAAACCGATAAATCTAAATCATTAAGGGCTTTTTTTCCATTATCATAGGTGAAATTCAATTTTTTTATTTGGATTATTTCATCTTGACTTGAGAAGTCCCTCCTATCCCTTTCTAACTTCAATTCACTCCTATTATAAAGCAATTTTTTTAATCTATTTCTCCCCTCCTTTACCGTCAATGGTATGGTATCCTCACCTAATCTTACAAAAAAATCCGATATTGAGGGTAGAAAGTTTATCGCCCTTGAATTATTCCAAAAAGCAAATTCTTCTGGCTTTCCGTCAAAAACTAGTCGTGACTCCTCCATAAATATAATCCTATCTGCTAAGTGAAAGCATCTATCTATTCTCTGTTCAATCAGTATAATGGTATAACCTAACTCCTCATTTAATCTTTTTAATATATTCAATATATCCTGTGCTGCTACGGGGTCAAGCTGAGATGTAGGTTCATCTAAAACTAAAAATTTATACCCCATTGCAATAGCTGACCCTACAGCGGTCTTCTGTTTTTGACCACCAGAAAGCTCAAAGGTTTTTTTATCCCTTATATCCCACATATTTAAAAAACTTAGGGTCTCCATAACTTTTTTTCGCATTCTTTTTCGCTCTATTCCTAAGTTTTCAAGGCCAAAGGCCAGTTCCCTTTCTACCTTATCCATAACTAATTGTCTCTCGGGGTCTTGAAATACCATTCCCACTTCCTTTGTACCCTCTACGGTTCCTCCTATTTTACCCCCATAAAATTCTGGTACTATTTTATTAAATACCCTACCTAGTGTAGACTTACCAGACCCAGATTTCCCAAAAAGGAGTATAAATTCTCCTTCCTTTATAGAAAGATTTATATTATTAAGGGCTGCCCTTTCTTCCCCAGGATAGTAATAAGTTAAACCTTGTATTTTAAAAATTTCCATTTATTACACCCCCAAATTAATGCAAGGCTAATTAACATGGGTATACTGAGTATACCTAAAAATATAATATCCTTATATTTGTAGCTCATTAACATAGGATAGTATGAATAGCTTCCCCTATTTATTGAAGCTCCGTATATTATTAATCCTAAAAAAATAAAGCTCAATCCAATCAATATGTAATCAATTGACTTAATCTTAAGTTCAGTATATACAGTCCTTTTTCCCTTTCCATAGGACTTTGAATATAAAGCCTCCGCCCTATTCAAGGCACCCTCTAGGGATGAAATCATTACCACCTTCAAAACAGGATAATATGCCCTTATTCTTTTAAATATGTTTTTTTCATCTAGTTTAGCTCCCCTTAAAACCATTACTTCCTTCACTCTAGTTATCTCAAGCCTTAACCTATGTATTAAGTTTGTAGCCATAGATAGGGTTAAAGTAAGTCTATGGGCATATTTTGAAAAAAAGCTAAAAGAATCATCTACATTAGTCATTACACCATATAACACAAAGACCAATGTTATAGATACAAGCTTTATTCCCATAATCCCTCCATATACTATAGCCTCCAGTGTAATTTTAAATCTCCCTATTATGGGTAATCTAAAGCCTTGGTAGATAACTGTCACACCACTATTTGATACCAGGGGATTTATTATAATTATTAAAATTACAGTAAAAAAACTATATTTCAAGGTGTTTTTTAACCTTTTATTTTCTCCTAACATTATAAAACTGCTAATCAAAAACCCAATCATGAAAAGGATATAGATTGGATGATTATAAAAGAGAATTGCAAAGGAAAGAATTAATGAAATTATTATTACGGTAAATGGATGAAGCCTTAACATATTATCACCTACCCAATAACTTACAATCTCTGATATAGATTATTAGAACCTATAGAATAATTTCTAGTTCAATGTAATTATAGCATGCAATACGTTTTTTTCCAATGGTAAGGATAAAGTAAGAGTTCTTTATCTTGTAGGTTTTCATCTGCAAATCTATATGTATATATAGACAATAGTCATAATAACATAAATAGCTAAGTCAATCCTTTTATTTTACCTAATACTTTCAATCTCATTATAGGGGATAATCATGCTATTTAATCAATTATAAAAATGTACTGAAATTCCTGTCAAAGTAATACTTACAAGCCCTAAGGAATATAATGTTTAAAAGCTATGGATTTGAATCCTAAATTATTCCACTGTTATTTGAGGAGTTGATTATATGTTATTAGAAAAGGAAGTTACAAATCTAGTAAACGCTATTGAAGAAACTAATGAATTCAAAAAATTTAAAAAAGCTAAGGCAAATTTAGAAAAACATAAGGATTTAAAGGAAGAAATAGAGCTTTTTCAAAAAAAGCAAATGGAGCTTTATAATATGAATAGACAAGGTAAGGAAGCGAATAATCTTGCAGCAGAAGTAAATATGAGCTTCAATAAATTATCTCAAATTACTGAAGTAAATAAGCTATTAGTTTCGGGGAAAGCCTTCAACGATATGATGCTTAGTATATATAAAGATATTAACAGTTTATTAGACACTAAATTTTTAAAATAAAGACTGGAGGTAAAAACTCCTTTTTAGAAAAAATCTACCCTAACCAACCACTTCATGATAATCATTGAATATATAAATCCCTAGGAAAATATCAAAGTTACTAGCCATGTAAACTAGCACAGTAAGTTAAATTAAAAGTAGGGAGGGAGAATATGAGCTCATTAATTAATATGAAATATAAGGATGATATACCATTAAACACTATTAATAGGATAAGAAATATACTTGCGGATTTGAATATTTTAACAGTAGAGACAGGCTGGCAAAATTCAGCCCAAGGCTTTTACTCCGTAAATCTAGAGATTGAAAATACTAATATCAAGTCAAATGGCAAAGGAACCACTAAGGAATATGCTCTGGCAAGTGCCTATGGGGAGCTTATAGAAAGATTACAAAATCAAGCCCATTTTAGGCTTTCCATGGACTTTAGCAAAGAAGACTTTGAATATATGGGATTTTTTTATACCCCCGATGAAAAGTGTATGAGTATTGATGAGCTTTTAGAAAGTGATGAAGATTGGATTCAAACCCAGTTTACCAACATTAAGGCAAAAATTGAAAAAAAAGAACTCCTTAATAAATGGACTGGCATTTCATATGAGGATATACCATGTGACTTTATAGCAATCCCCTATCTAAATATATCAAATAATAAATTATCCCATATTCCCATAAAAATGTTATCCAAGATGTATATGTCAAATGGAATGTGTGCTGGAAACACAGCCCATGAGGCCCTAGTACAAGGAATATGTGAAATCATAGAAAGATATGTAAATAAAGAAATTATAGTAAAAAAAATCTCTCCTCCTACTATTCCAAGGACATATATCAAGAACTATCCTAGAATTGAATCCATGATAGGTGCAATAGAATCAAATGGTAACTATAAGGTTATTCTTAAGGATTGTTCTCTAGATCAGGGTTATCCAGTTGTTGGAGCAATTTTTATTAACAAAGACGAGCAGTCCTACTTTATTAAGTTTGGTGCCCACCCTATATTTGAAATAGCTGCTGAAAGGTCATTAACAGAACTCCTACAGGGTCAAAATATTAAAAAAATGATGGGAGTAAAGGAATTTTCATATAAAAGCAATATGGATGATAAGCATCATAATCTAATAAATATACTTGTAAATGGCTCAGGAATATATCCTATAGAACTATTTAGTAATAAATTCAGCTACGAATTTAGAGAATTTGAAGATATAAAAGTGTTGCATAATGCTGAAATGCTGAATTATTTAGTTGAATTTTTACACAATAAGGATTTTAACATTTTTATCCGCGATGTATCATATCTTGATTTTCCTGCCTTCCACGTTATTGTGCCAGGTTTAAGTGAGATAGAAAAAATTAATGATATTAAGGCCATTACAGGCTATACATTTTATAATAAAGTGAAGAAAAGTATCAGAAATCTTAAAACTTGCTCCATTGAATCAATAAATGAAATCTTTGACTTCTTCCAAAGCCAAAGATATAGTAAAGCTGCTTCTGTATCTCAATTTTTAAACCTTAAAACCAAGAATGCCTTTCCATGGTACTACACTAGTATTGACCTGTTTATCGGTGCTTTACATTATCACTTAGGGCATTTAAAAGAATCCTACGATGTCTTCGATGATTTTGTAAATCATTTAAAGTTAATGCCCTATAAGAATAAAATTGAAGTGATATTTTATAAATGTGTTAGGGACTATATTGGAGCGGCTATAGACGGCTTAAATCAAGCTGAAACAATCGATATCCTAAAACAATTTTACCCAATAAATATTATAAATGGAGTAATAAATGATATAGGTAATCCTGAAACTATTTTAACCCGTTATGGTGAGTTAAAATGTTGGAATTGCAATGAATGTCATCTTAAAAATCACTGCCTCAATCATTTAACCGAGGGTCTCTATAAAACCTTAAAGGAAAGGTATGCTTCAGCCTCTATAGAACAAAAAAATCTAGAAAATATATTTCATTTTTAATTTGCCTAATCCTTGAAAAAAATAAATTAAAAATAATAGGGTTCCACCTCCAAAAAGGTTGGAACCCTATTAGTGTACTTTCTTAGAATCCATGATTATCCCATATGGGAATTCATTGGATTCATTTGGTGCATCGGATTCATATGATGCATTGGATTCATTGAATACATTGGATTCATTTGATCCATTGATGGCATAACTCCCATTGGATTCATTTGGTGCATTGGATTCATCGGGTTCATCGGATTCATTGGATGCATTGGATTCATTTGGTCCATTGCCGGCATAATTCCCATTGGATTCATTTGATCCATTGGTGCCATAACTCCCATTGGATGCATCGGATTCGCTTGGTCCATTAAGGGCATGACCCCCATAGGGTGCATAGAAACCATTGCATTCATACAAGCCATAGCACACATTGAGGCCATAGCACACATTGAAGCCATTGCATGCATTGAATGCATAGAGTGCATCGAATGCATTGAATGCATCGAAGGTACGGACTGCATTAATCCCATATTTTCCATTGGCATAATTTCGTCATAATCCCTATTCTCATGGCCATAGTATTGTTCCATCGAAATATCACCTCTTAACATTTTTGTGTTAATTTTACGTTCACTATTATAATATGTAGAAAGTTTATTAATGTGAAAATAAAATATGCTAAAGTTTATTCATAGATATATGGCCCACAGCTATAAACTTTATAGAAGAGTGATTGAGAAAGTTAACTTACTTCAGCAGCCACAGAGAATCCTTTAGGCTCATGCTATAAATCTGTTTATAGATAAGTAATAGAAGGTAAAACAGATTCATAAAAATCGCTCTAAAGGAAACCTCAGTGCCTGCTTTCGTTTATTAAGTTTGTAACTCACTCATCTATAATTATATAATTTTATAGAGATAGTTCAGGATGTGACACTGTATTTTTCCCCCTATGTTTAGAAGAGTACAAACCTTTGTCAGCTAAGGAAATTAAATCCTTGACCGTATTACCATGTCGAGGGTAATTAGATATACCAATGGATATGGTAAACTTTGGCTCACTCATCTTACTGACATTTTCCCTAATTTTTTCAGCCACTAGCCTCGCTTCTTCTATATCTAGTAAAGGGAGAATTATAATAAATTCATCTCCACCATACCTTCCTAAAATATCTATTTTACTAATATTATTCCTAAGGGTATTAACGAGATTTTTAATACATAAATCCCCGGTAATATGGCCATACTTATCATTTATTCCTTTAAAATTATCAATATCAAGCATCAAAATAGAAAACTGTTCATTTTCTTCCAGCTCTATCAGTTCATGAATCATGGTAATTATTGTTTCTTTATTATAAGTCTTGGTGAATGAGTCAGTCTTAGACTTCATCAATAGCTTTTCCTTAGCAATTTCATAGTGTAATAACTGTTTTTTCACCTCTTTATTTATAGATATATCTAGCCTTTTCCTTATTTTATCTGCCTCTTTAATCTTATTCATTAGCATTGCATATGTACTTTTATAAAAATACATATAGAAACTAAGGTAGGCAAGGAACTTAAAAATTAATGATACATATAAAATATATTCTTGACCTTGAAAAAAATTTAGTATGATACTAATAAATAAAAAAATATTAGCATAACCAAAATAGGTTTTTAAAAGCTTTTTGTAGTTTAATAGGATTATATTCATAAAAACTACATACAGGGATATTAAAATCTTATTTCTATAGGATAAGGAATAAAATAGAAATATATTAAGATTTTTCAATATAACACATGAAAATAGACTTATTGTAAATATAGAAAAAGCAACTAGTCTATAGGATTTAACTTTAAATTCAAATAATAGCAATATAAAAAAAGTCACTGATAGGTATATCTCTGAAAGCCAAAATATGTATACATAAGGTACTTCCTTTATAAATAAAAGGAAATAATTACATAGGCAAAGGGGAATAAAAAATGCCGTTCCAAATACTTTCAATAATGAATTCTTTTTATTCATACTTATAGTGAATATAAAAATTAAAAATGAAAAACATATTATAATAAGAAATGTAGTTTGACTGAAAATGTCTAATTGAATCATATAACTACTCCTTCATCAACATCTTGGTAATACATATAGTATATATTAATTCACTTATTCTTTGTACACATTTTCCAAACTATAGTTCTACAGTATTATATAATCTTATCCATGTCTTAGTCTTAATAGCCAGGACCCTTGAAATTGTTAAAATTCTTTTGAAAATTTATATAAATTATAAAGGTGATAAGTAGATGAATAGAAAATCTCTTGGTTTTATTCTCATTTTTATAATATTAATACTTATTTTTTTGAATACTTCTTTATGGATGACATTAAGAAGTTACATAGCCATGTTTTTTTACAGTAAGGTTCATGAGAATAAAAGTTTATTGAATGAACATAATATAAAACTTAAAATTCCAGGGGGATTAAGTACAACTAATAAAGACTGGTATCCTTTTGTTATGACATTTAATGATGATACAGGATTTTCAAGGTATTACAATAGAAATTCCTCATTGACAATTCTATATAATTTTGGACACTTTGAAGTAAAGGATGGTTCGTCATCCTATTATAATCCAAATTCCAAGTATTTTAGCAGCTTCTACGGAGGGTATTTAGTAAAAAATAATGATGGTCAGACAAAACCCTTTGGTTTTTATAATGATGGAAGGATTAATTCTGAGGAGATTTCCTTAGTCCCTGAATATGACCAAAAACAGTTAGTCCTGGGAAGTCTAGGCTGCCCAAGAAATGAAATGAGGTTTGATGTTTCAATTGATGACATAAAATATAATGTAAATTATATTAACCATGAAAATTGGGTTAAAATTGATTCTACAATTATAACAAACAGCCCCCTTCATAGATCCACTAAAAATCACAGGGCATATATCCAGTATGGAAAACCCATTGATAGATATTATGCTGGCAAAGATTTTCCTATCATTGAATTAAAGGGAAGAACCTATGTCAAATATTTAGAGGATTATGATATGTCAATATTTCTATATATTTTATCCCCAGATATGAGTACTATAGAAGAGTGTGATAAGGCTATACTATCAAAGACTATATTAGAGAAAAAGGGCCTAAATTGAGGGCAAAGACCCCCTAAAGACCCTTTGTTAGCTCTTGGGAATAAAATCATAAACATCATCTACAACTATCTCTTATCACTAAATGGGAAGGAATTACTATCTTCTTCGAAATTTCTCGGTCTTCCTGGATTCTTTCTAGGAGTATATCTACTGCTGTGGTTCCCATAAATTCCGTATGAACCT
>JAKSBP010000166.1 GCA_022361035.1 Clostridia bacterium | reverse complement strand
TTTATTTTATTTTCTCAAATTAGTACAATAATTTGGATATAACAATGATTAATGATAGCATAAACATATTAAAGGTTTGCTCAAAATTATCAATTGACATTTTAAATGGTAAATTAAGAGATATAAATCATAATATAATCTTTAAAGCAATTAAGGTATTAAGAAATGTAAGACCAAAGTATATCGAACTATATGAAAAAAGCAATAGATTATTTCATGATTATAGTTTTGTAAAAATGAATGACTACATAGATATAAGAGAGTATATATCATATTTATGTAACACTAAATATAAAATTAATATTTATCATATTATGTTGATTGTTATAGTTTACTTTGAATCATTATATGAATTTGCTGATTACGTTGAAAATATGAATTAGGTTTAAGGTCGTACTAGTTAACAGTTGATTTGGATATATAAAATTCAGAACCTGGTTATATAGATATGTGATTAAAAAATAATCAAATTACTAATTAACGCTTGGCAAAATCATATGAATATTGTATAATAGATTTAGAATGGAGGAAATGTGATGATAACGCATATAAGATATAAGAATTTTGGTCCTTTCAGAGATGAGATTTATTTTACAACACAATCAGACAAAGCTAAGAAAAAGTTCTTAAATGAAAATACTGTATTAATCAAGGAAAATTACTATAATAAGGTCAATTATGTTTTTGGACCAAATGGTGCTGGAAAGAGTAATTTCTTCCGAGGTATAAATAGTATGCGAAATTTAGTAGCATTGTCACAGATATTAATTGGTGAACTACCGAACTCTTTAAATAAAGTATTAAATGATATTTATAGTGATAATAATCATTTTCAATTTAATAATTACAGTTGTGAAGAAGAATCAGAGTTTGAAATTGCTTGTATTATTAAGAATATTGAGTATACATATTCGTTTTCAATAAAGGATAAGAAGGTAACTAAGGAAAAGCTTATTAAGAAGAATAAAAGAAGCCAAGTTATTTTAAATAGAACTTCTGAAAAATATACCGATATAGAAGTAAGTTCTGAAATGAAGGCTTTTAAAGACCATATTAATGTTGTTAAAGAAAATTCTTTATGCTTGTCTATGGCCGCGTTTCTTAACAATGAGTTAGCTAAGAATATAATTGAATACTTAACAAAGAATATTACTGTAATTAATATGGCCTTCCCTCCAAAGCCTAATTTTGATGATTTTGATTATAAGAGATATCATGATAAATTTTTAAAGCATTTGCAAGTAGCAGATCCTACTTTAAGTGGGATAGATGTCACAATAGAGGAAAAGGATGTTGATACTTCAGATAGTCAAGATACTGATTTTGAGAACAAAGAAGTAATGATTAGAATGGAAATTGATGCTTATCATGATATATATGATGAGAATAATATAAAGGTAAATACTAAAAATTTACCGTTTCAATTACAGTCTTTAGGGACAATAAAGTTTTTTAGTTTATTAAGTTTTATTTTTCAAACTTTAGATAAGGGTGGAGTGTTGTTAATTGATGAAATAGATAATGGAATACATCCAAGTCTATTAAAATATATAATTGACCTTTTTAATAATCAATATATAAACGAAAATAAAGCTATATTAATTTGTTCTTTACATACTCTTTCTATTTTGAAGGATGATGTAAGGAAAGACCAAGTTTGGTTTTTTGATAAAGATAATTATGGGGTAAGCAAATTATATAACCTTAGCAAGTTTCCTGTTAAAACAAATGATAACTTATATAAAAAGTACATGGAAGGAATATTTGGAGGTATTCCAAAGATGAATACTCTTGAATATTAAAAATTACTATTTACAAAAGAAAAAAAGAATCGATATTGCAGTATCAATTCTTTTTGAAAAGCTTAATTTATAAATGTCTTATTTATTTATTGTTGTAAATTAATATTACCATTTATATAAGTTTTATTCAAGCTTTTTTGATATTGTTAAAGAAAGAGAGGGGAAATTTATATTTAACGGTTCTTTTGTAATATAGTTTATACATATATAAAATTAAAATTATATTACGGAGGTAAATAAATATTGAATAGAATTAATGATATAAATAACTTGTTGAGTAAACTTGATATTACTCCAACAATGTATATGAATGCAATTGAAAAGTACAAGCATCTAGGGGACTTTTTAACAAGCAAAGGATTTGAGATAGACTTTTATCCACAAGGTTCTATTGCTTTAGGGACAGTTGTAAGACCCTACAAAAATAATGAAGATACAAGCTATGATTTAGATGCAATATGTCAATTACAAGTAAGTAAACAAGACACCACACCTAAAGCCATAAAGGAAGCAATTGAGAAAGCATTTCAAGAAGATGAACGATATAAATATAAGTTAAAGATTTATGATGAATGTTGTGCTATAGAATATGCAGATGTAAACGGTATTGGTTTTAGTATAGATATTGTTTCAGCAGTAGATGAAGATATATTAAATAAGCAAAAACTAGCATCTTTAGCTACATATCCTGAATATATAGACACTTCTATTGCTATTCCAAGTCATGAAAGTCAAGAATATAGATGGATTACTAACAATCCAAGAGGTTATAAAGCATGGTTTGATGGTATAAACAATAAATTCTTAAGTAGCAATCCTATTTATAGTAAAGAAGCAATTTTTAATGAAAATCGTTCTCTATTCTCATCAATTGAAGAAATTCCTGAGAACTTACAAAAGACATCATTACAGAGAGTAATACAATTATTAAAACGTCATAGAGATGTTTATTTTTCTAAGAGTAAAAACGGAAATGATATTAAACCTATCTCGGCTATAATAACTACTTTAGTAACTGCAATTTCAGAGTCTACCCATGTAGCTAAGAATACAATAGAGTTATTGGAGTATGTACTTGGGGAATTAAATATTTACTCTGAACGACAAATACTAAATGAAAAGCAATTTTTTAGCAAATATGAAACTAGAGATATTATTCAACGTATTGATGGTAAGTGGGAAATTAAAAATCCTGTTAATCCTAATGATAATTTAGCTGATGCTTGGAATTATGATGAGAGACTACCTAAAGCTTTTTTTGCATGGTGCCAACTGGTTAGGGATGATTTTAATAATATTATTAACAATGAAAATAAGTCATTCGTTAATAAATTAGAAAATTCATTTGGTTCTAATTTTGTTAAAAGTAATTTTGCTGTTGATAAGTATTTAGATGTGGAATTACAAAATAATATTTCTAATATTAGACAAGTAAAGCCATGGAGAAAAGTATAATGGCGTTAACTAAATCTGAAATAGCTAATATAAAGGAAAGATATCCAGACTTTAAATTAATAAGTATTGGAGATAATGGACAGGAGCTAGTAGGTAATCTATATTTAAATGTTAGCTATAATGATTTTACAATGAATGAGCAATTCCGTATTAAGATTGCTATATCTAAAGAGTATCCTATTGTCATACCAAAGGTTTATGAGCTGAGCGGTAAAATAGCTGAGACCTATCACCATATATATGGTGATAGGGAGCTTTGCTTGGGCATTGATAGTGAGATAATGCTTAATTGTAAAGGAAAATTGACTATTGAGTACCTTATAATCGACTATATAATCCCATATCTGTTTTCATATAAATACTATGAGCGTTTTGGTGTGTTTCCTTATGGCGAACGTTCGCACGGAGCACAAGGGATAAAAGAATTTTTTACGGAAATATTTAATGTACATGATTTAGCAGATGTGAAGTTTTATATTGAACAGTTAATCAGAAAGCCTTATAGAGGTCATTTACCTTGTGTATGTGGAAGTGGGTTAAAGTCAAGGAACTGTCATTCCTTAAACGAAGAATTGCTAAGTATAATTAATTCTAGAGCAATGCAGCAAAATTTAGCTCTAGATTTACTAAGAATATATCAGGAGGAAAAAATAAATGAATAACATTAATAGAGAGCAAAATAGTGATGAAATATTAATGCTACTATATTCATCAAGAATAAATTACAATGTAGTTGAAAAACTCAAGTATACAGTATGGATTTTATGTATTCTCAATATTATAATTGCTACATTTACTAATAATAGTATTTATATAATGAATATAGCAGTAATATTGATAGCTATATTTATGACAATAATGGAATATTGTATAAATAAATATACTAACATAGCCTCAAATATGAGACGTTTAGTTGATTATAAATTATTTAAGTTTGAATATGATAAAATTCAGTTTAATGAGAACTACCTTCTTACAAAAGCTAAAGATAAAGTCAAAAGGAATAATAAAAGTTATTCATTAAGCAAAGAAAATACTGGAACAGATCCACATAGAGGAGTAAAAGATTGGTATACAGGAATAAATTGTGACCTAAGTCATGATGAGGCAGTTATAAAATGTCAGAAACAAAATGTGTATTGGGATAAGAATTTATGTAGTATAGTAATAAAATCAATAGTAATAGTGTTTTTTTTAATAATAATTAGTTATCTGATAATTAATAGGGAAAATACTATAGAAGATATAATAAAGAGTATGGTTTATTTAGTGCCTCTTATAGTAAAGTTAATTCATGAGTTAATAATAATATGCAATTATAAGAGTACATCAAAAGGTATAGACGCATTAATTGAAAATATTGACTATAACCAAAATCCTATTAATCTTAGATTACTTCAGAGTAAGATAGATAAGAGAAGGTCAATAAACTTTATAGTTCCAGATATATTACATAAATTAAATTCTGCTAACTATCATAATCAATTAAGCTGTGACTAAACAAATTAGATATTAAAGAAAAAGAGAGTTAAAGACATATATAATTAATTATAAAAAAGAAAGGATGAATCATTATGGCTAAAACACAAAATAGTAGTAAAGGAAAAAGACAAAAAAAATTGTTCCAGTGAAATCATATACAAAAAAAGATGGTACAAAAGTTAAGGGTCATAGAAGATCAACCCCTGATTAAATTATCATATTTTACACTAATATTGAATAAGTATACAATCAAGTTCCCGGCTTTATTTAACAAAATAGTACTCGTATTCACTTAATGAATATAATTGGTTACCAACTTTATAGAACAACAACAGGTAATTTCCGGACATATTGTTGAAAAATAATAATAGGTTGTGATAAAACCAGGTCATTTGAAATGGCCTGGTTTTAATTTCAAAAATATAAAGAATTTCATGGTAATGTGATTTGTATTTAAGCAGGATTAGAGCTAAGCATTAATAATTTTACATTTTAAGCTGAGAAAAATGTGATAAAAGAGTGATATAAAACTTAATCTGCTCTCATTGTTATACGAAAACCTATAGACCATAAAATACGATAAAGAATTGGGTCATTCGATTATATAATTAATTGTCTTTTAATAAAAATAAAAAAGCAAAAAATCGATGGATATATTTACAATGATTTAAATAATCTGTAAACAAAATTGAGTTAAATACTATGTTATAATGGAATTATTATTAAACTATCCTAAAGTTATTTATAGATATGTGATTGAGAATGTTAACTTACTATAGCAGCCACTGAGAATCCTTTAGGCTCATGCTATAAATCTGTTTTTAAATAGATAATAAGAAGGTAAAACAGATTTATAAAAGAGTCTCTGATGAAGAGTTAAAAGGAAGACT
>JAKSBP010000316.1 GCA_022361035.1 Clostridia bacterium | reverse complement strand
TAGTAATATTATCTTTTATTATAAGACTTTTATCCTTGTAAAGGATAGTTTAATATAGTTTTAAATTAATCTTTTATTTAATATATATTTCTATATAACCTTAAACTTACTTCTATTTTCTTTAGAATAAGTTAATTTGCAGCTTTGTGTAGATAGGCTATTAGTACTATATATAAATTAGTCCTTTAATAGAATAGTAATTGACCGATAATTATAGATGAAATAATGGGTATGAAATTAAAAAAGTGTGATAATTATTCTGTCTAAAAGATACTTTTAGATATTTTATTTATGCATTTAATTCTATAATTTTACATTGGTTTTAAATTATGTAATGAAATGCATAAAAATACATGCATGTATAATATGATTATTTACTTTTAAAGAATTTTTTTATAACATAAACAACATGAAATTATTTAAAAAAATAGGACCAGAAAGAATGATGTTCTTTGCTTGATGGAAAAATTTGAATTTCATATTTAGTTACCCTTCTTCTAAAATTTATCTATTATATACATGGATATTTTTTTATATAGCTATGGAATAAATAACAATTTTATGTTTAAATTTAAAATGTTTACTAACTTTTCCTTGATAATTTTAGTCAGTTAGTTGTATATAAATTTTTAGTTAAGCTATAGATTAGAGCCTATAACTTAGGTTTTAAAAATATGATACGACAAAAGGAGTGGAAATATGAGTAAAAAGTTTCTTTTAAGCATTTTACTTTTTTTAGTAACTAGTTTTACAGCAGGGTGTACAGGAGAAAGTAGTGACTATAATGCTTTAGGCAATTATAAGGAGGTAGAAATGGAACAGGTAATTATAGAGGATTTAAGTGGATTAAAGGAGTTAGAGCTTGAAAATGGTGTTGGCAATGTTGAAATGAAAACGACAGATTCAAAGGAATTAAGTGTAAAGGTAAAGAAAAGTGTAAAGGTATCTTCTGATAACAATGCGAAAGAGCTTTTGGATATAACAGATATTAAGACCTTTAGGTCAGAAGATAAAATCTCTATTAAAGCTGTCCATATAGATGATGAGAAAAAGGATATATGGAAATTGAAATCAGAGAAGTATCCTTCAAGTGATTTGAAAATTACTTATTTTATCGAGGTTCCATCTAATATTAGCAGTTTGATACTTAAAACAGGAGTAGGAGATGTGAATGTAATAGATGGTAGGGGTGTATTGGATATAGAAACGGGAGTAGGTAATATTTATGGAAAGAATATAATACCTATGAAAATCTCTAATTTTAATAGCGGAACTGGTAATACTGAAATTAAATTTTCTGATTTAACGGAGTCGGATCTAATCAATGTTAATTGTGGCGTTGGGAATATAAAGATTTTTATTCCTAAAGATGCTGAATGCACAATTGAAAAGGAAGAATTTATGAAAGAAAAGACCAGAGAATTAATAAATGGTGGCGGTAATCTGATACAGATTAAGGCGTCAATGGGAGATATTGAGATAGAAATAGAATAAATTTGTATTAGGCAATAGTACATCCATATCTATATCTATTGAAGAAGGGAGGTGACTGATGATGAAGTATGTTGTTAAACCAATTGAAATCTATACTACGGGTTACTGTTATACTGGATGCTTGCCCAAGGACTGTAGTCAAAATTGCATAAGTGATTGTGGAAGGGTATGTAGTATGGATTGCATTATGAATTAAAGCCTTGCTTTCTTTTTAAGAGTATATAGAAGAGTGATAGAGAAAGTTAACTTACTACAGCAGCCACTGAGAATCCTTTGGGCTCATGCTATAAATCTGTTTTTAAATAGGTAATAGAAGGTAAAACAGATTTATAAAAGAGTCTCTGATGAAGAGTTAAAAGGAAGACTCTTTTGAAACACATATACGGAAATTATAAATATATATATTTAAAAGGTCTATAATTCCCTATGTGTTATAAAAATCG
>JAKSBP010000090.1 GCA_022361035.1 Clostridia bacterium | reverse complement strand
TTTGTATGAATCAGATGCTATAACTATTTTCATATATCTCCCTCTTTTCTACAATCAGTTCTCCCTCTACATCAAATTGCATGTTTTCATTTTCTAAATAGCTATACAGAAGCTATTCTAAGAAGTATAATTCCTTTACGAAGCATTTCTTAGAATTTAACTTCTTGAGTTAAAAAGGTAAAGCACATACTTTAAATAGTTTTTATTTTTTTAAATTGCTTGAATTATGTTATTTTTTTTATTAATCTAATTTTATGATAATTCAAAACATTATTTCTATGTTACGTAACACAAATTATGTTCCAAGAAAACCTTTTTTTTTGTTATGTGTAACATCATGGCTTTTTTCTTTTATTTTTCCAGTCTATTTAATATAACAGCTAAGTACAAAACAACCATGTCTTCAATAACTCTCGGATCATATCCTGTAAGTTTTTTTATTTTATTTAATCTGTATTGCAAAGTGTTTTTGTGCAGAAATAATTCATCGGCAGTTTTGTTAATTGACCCATTATTTTCAAAATACTTAATTAGAATTTCAATACTCTTACTTCTTTCATCTTTATCCATATTTTTAAATATTTTATTAACAAAATTAGTTTTTGTAGCATCCAGTATATCGTCAAGCAGCAAACCTATATCTAAGTCTTGATATTTTTTAATAAAACTCCTTCTAGATGAAAGAGCCACATTTAATGCTTTTTTTGCTTCGATATAGGATTTTCTCATTCCCCCTACATTCTCACTAATGCTGCTAATACCAAAACAAACTGTAATATTAAATTTTTCCTTTATATTTTCATGAATATTTTTCACTAGTCTATATACTTTTTTAATACTATTGACATCTAAAATTACTATGCTATTCATACCACTCTGAACTATAAGGTTTTGAGAGTTAAAATCAATATAGCTTTTTATATAGTTATATATTTTTTCTTGAATTGAAGGTATTACTAATAACTCTCCTACATAGTCCTCATATATTCTTGCTATAATTACAACTCTAGGTATATCCAGCTTAATATTTAGTAAATCCGCACGCATTATCAGTGTCTTTTCATCTTCTTTGTACATCCTAAATAGTATTTCTTCTATAAACTGTTTTTTACTTTCCCTCTCAATTTTTTCTTGTTCAGTTATATATGCCTCTTTTATTAGTATGGCAGTCATACGCTGAATTATTTTTCCAAACTTCTCAACTTGTTCCTTCTTTCCTGTTATTCCAATTACTCCAACTATCTCACTTTGAAAGTAAACTGGAAGATTAATTCCTTGCCTTGTACCTTCATACTGCTCATCATACTCGATAATTACTTCACTTTTAATAGCTAAAACTCTTTTAGCACCCCCATGAAATGTTCCAATCCTCATTTTATTAGTGCTGGCAATAATCATGCTGTTTGTATCAATATAATTGATATCCTGATTTATAATTTCCTTCATACTTTCTACAATATCCTGTGCTATAGGATCTGACACTTTCAAGCTATCACCTCCTTATGATTTTTCCACAATCAAATATCTTAATGGGTCTTAATAGGAAAGCTATGTGACCAGGTATGAATAACTAGACATGTTCCATGCTTCTTCATGAATTTATCATAAAATAATTTTTTAGGTTGATTTGAACTTCTCATATTCTTTACTTTTAAATTCTAGAACCAAAGGGTCAGGCAATTGTTGTCAACAACTCCGTCCCCTAGGCATTGGCTCAACTCTTATTTTTCCACTTCTCTAGCCAATCCTTTTCTCCTAATTCTTTTAGCTCTTTCTGATTTATAATTAAGTCTTGTCCGAGTTTTATCCAACTTTCTGCAAACTTCTTAAACCTACTACAGGGAAATATCTTACATTCGTAGCAAAAATTATGGCCCTTCTTTTCTTTACAACAAATAAAAATTCCTTTACATTTTCTGTTCTTACAATGTATTTCCGCACCTAAA
>JAKSBP010000149.1 GCA_022361035.1 Clostridia bacterium | reverse complement strand
CTGGTAGGTTTCATACAAGATGCCTACGGAAAGTATGATGGTATAATAATAAATCCGGCCGCATATACCCACCATAGCATTGCAATATTAGATGCAATAAAAGCAGTGGGAATTCCAACTATTGAGGTACATATTAGTAATGTACATTCCAGGGAAGAATTTAGAAGAAAATCAGTTACAGCCCCTGCTTGTATTGGTCAAATTTCCGGATTTGGAACATATGGATATATAATGGCAATGATGGCTTTTATTAATAGTTAAAGAAATTCAGAGTTGTCAAAAGCCTAAACTCCTATAGTATAGGAGTTATTTTTATACATAAATCGTGAATCGTATACTGCTAGAAGGAACTATTAAACTTAATCTTATTGGCCTTCATAGATATGACCTTTGATATTCTCTGATTATTATAATAGCTTAGTTTATGCAAAAAGTCATGGGTTCGTAACTAAAGTCCATGCCTAAAAATGTGAAGAGAGATACAAGAATCAATCTCCTATTTCTTATACAATATAGAGAAGATATATTTAGATGAGCAAATTACATAATTACCATTTTTAAAAACTTGCTACTAGATAGAGGGTTAAAATTATAAGAGCTATTCCACCGAGATATGCTCTATTTTAAATGTTTAAGTTTGACATTGTTTCACTATAGATAATAAAAAGAAAAAGGAGGATTAGAAAGAATGGGGGACTTTAAAGAAGAAGATAAGATTGATTTAAATCCCATACCAGAGCTAAGGCAAGAGAAGAACATACTTGGAAAGTGGGCCACATTCTTTATCGAGAGGCACAGAGTTGTCTATCTATTGATACTTATAATACTAATCTGGGGAATGATGGCCTATTTTCAAATGCCTAGGGAAATAGATCCAGAAGTTAGGCTGCCCTATGGCTATGTAATTACTACCTATGTTGGAGCTGCTCCAGAAGAAGTAGAATTTCTTATAACAGACAAAATAGAAAAGGAAATGGACAAGATTGAAGATGTAAAGTCTATAGAATCGAGTTCTGGCTATGGATTTTCAAATGTGTTCTTGGAATTTGAGTCAGGAGTGGATTTAGACAAAAAACTCCAAGAAATGAGAGAAGGGGTTCAGTCTATACAATCAGAACTGCCCAACCAAGCAGAGACACCTATAGTCGATAGCTTTGAAAGTAATGATGGTCCAATTATGATAATAAATCTATCGGGGGACTATGACTTTATTACCCTTAAAAATATGGCACAGAGAATAGGGGATGGGCTCGAAAATATCAAGGATGTTTCAGAAGTGGAAATTATAGGTGGATTGGAGCGGGAAATAAAAATTAATGTTGACCCTCAAAAGCTAGCTATTTATAATATTTCCCTTGAGCAGATAAATCATGCCATCTCCATGTCTAATGTAAATTTACCGGGGGGCAATATAGTCCTGAATAAGAGGGATTATAATATAAGAACCGTTGGAAAATTCCAGTCAGTTGAGGAAATCGAGAAGGTAGTTGTAACTTATCTTGGAGGCAGTCCCCTATATCTAAAGGATATAGCAGAAGTTGAAGATGGATATAAGGAGCCTGAAAACTATTCAAGGATGTCAATAGGACTGGGAACAGAAAACCCTTCTATAAAGAATGCAATTTCCCTTTCTATAAAGAAAAATCAATCTAAAGATATCATTAAAATAAGTAAGAAAATACATGAATTTTTAGAGGAGGAAAAAGGTAACTTATACCCTAGAGATTTAGAGGTTGAGATTAGTGGAGATATATCGGTATATGTGGAAAATGAGCTAGGTACAGTATTTAATAGTGCAAAGGGTGGTTTATTTTTAGTTATAATTGTTTTATTCATATTCATAGGTTTCTTTGAGGCCATTGTAGTGGCCATAGTTATCCCCCTAGCTATATTTCTAGCTTGTGGTTTTATGAATACAGCTGATATGACCTTTAATACCATATCCCTATTCTCCTTAGTTTTAGCAGTAGGCATGCTTGTGGATAATGGAATAGTTGTAATGGAAAATATAGATAGACTTAGGTTAAAGGGAATATCGGCAAGATTGGCGGCAGAAGCAGGGAGTAATCAGATAGCCCCAGCTATTGCAGCATCTACACTGACGACTCTAGCGGCATTCTTTCCAATAGCATTAACCCCTGGAATAATAGGAGATTATATAAGACCAATCCCAATAACCGTTATATTTGCCCTTACGTCCTCCTTTTTTATTGCCATGACTGTAACGCCTGCTTTAAGCTCTAGACTTCTTAATAAGAATCATAGTATAGGAAGATTAAAAAGAAAGCCCTACCTGGATAGGGCCATAAAGATTATATCTATTATCCTGGTATTTATATTATCTATGTATGCCTTTATGGAGAGAAATGATTCTGGGGCTAGCTTTGGGTTTTTATCCTGGACATTTGCTATTCTCTTCTCAATAGCAATAGGAGTAAAGATATTTAAAGGCAATAAAAGTAAGAATAAACATCCTATTATACAGAGATACGGTGAAATATTATACTCTATAATTATAAATAGAAGGAAGAAGCTAATTGCTTTATTAGTAGTGTTTATGGCCTTTATAAGTAGCATTATGCTTATACCCCTAGGGATACTAAAGGTTGAAATGTTCTCGGAGCAAGACTTTACAAGACTTAATATAAATATAAAGGCACCTAAGGGTACGGATTTAGATACAACGGCATCTATTGCAAGTGAAGTAGAAAAGAGATTATTTGATTATCCTGAAATCAAAAGCTTTGTAACTAATATTGGATTTGTGGGTGCCGACAGCCTAGAGCAATTTTCACTGAGTGTTGGAGGAACCCCTAATATGGCCCGTATAATGATAGACCTAGTAGAAAAGGAATATAGGGATAGAACAAGTATGGAAATAGTAGATGATATGATAAGGAAGGTAGAGGATATCGCCGGTGCGGAAATTGAAGTAAAACAATTCCAAGGAGGGCCACCTGCAGGGTCACCGGTATATATCAGAATAGAAGGTGAGGACCTTGAGGAGCTTAAAACCCTAGGAAAGGATTTAACCGGTATTTTGAAAAAGATTGATGGAACAAGGAATGTTAAAAATTCCTTGGAAGTGGGCTCACCGGAACTACAAATAAGAGTAGATAAAGATAAGGCAGTATCCTTAGGATTAAATGACATGGTAGTTGCCCTAGGGGTGAGGAATGCCATTCATGGATACGAAGCCACTACATTCAAGGACAATCAAGATGAGATAGATGTAGTTATTAGGACGATTAATGGGAAGTTAAAGAATATTGAAGACCTAGAGAAACTATATTTCTATTCTAACTTTGGTCAGGCAATACCCTTTTCTCAGGTTGCAAGTATTTATGAAACTAAAAGCCTTAATATAATACAGCATCATGATACAAAGAGATATGTGGCTATAACATCGGATATTGATAAGGATATAGTTGCTCTCGATATAATAGAAGCCTTTAAAGAAGGAATTAAGGATTATCCAATTCCTGAAGATGTATATATAAGCTATGGTGGAGAAGCAGAAGATATAGAGGAATCCTTTATGGATATGTTCGTTAATATGATTATTGCAGCCATTTTAGTATACATTATTTTATCAGTACAATTTAACTCATTATCCCAGCCCTTTGTGATTCTATTCTCAGTTCCATTGGCTCTAATTGGAGTAATCTTTGGTCTTGTAATAACGGGGAATAACTTTAGTTTTATAGCCTTTGTGGGGGTAGTAGCCCTAGTTGGAATTGCAGTAAATGATGCCATAGTCCTTGTGGACTATATAAACTATTTAAGAAAGAGTGGATATGATATAAGTGAAGCTATAAAAGAAACTGGGATGACAAGGTTTATACCTGTTTTAGCCACTACCATAACAACAATTGGAGGAATTTTACCCCTGACCCTTAAGCCGTCGGGTTATAGTGCCATGGGATACTCAATAATTTTTGGATTGGGAATGGCAACGGTCTTGACCTTGGTGATAGTACCTATTCTCTATTCTTTAGTTGAATCAGTTAAAGTTAGATTTAGAAAACTACTATTTATAAGGGGAGGAAAAAATGAAGAGACTATTGATATTGCTAGTGATCATTAATATCTTTTTATATGGATGTGGGAGCAAAGAGGAGTCTAGAGCCCAGGAAAAGTTAGAAGGTAATGGAGAGGAAGAAATTATATACGTAAAGCTCCAGACTATAGGTACTAGGGATTTTGCCAAAACCCTATCCCTCTCTGCAATCCTTGAGCCCCAGGAGAAGGTGAAGATATCGAGTAAAGTAAACGGAACTATTGAAGATATATTTGTAGATATAGGAAGTAGAGTAGAAAAGGACCAAATGCTTTGTAAGTTAGATGATACCATATATAGTATTGAGTTTGAAAGGGCGGGTACAGGAGTAAGGGATTCAATGAATTCCCTAAGCAGATTAAGGGATTTTGACGAAAGCAAGGGGATGAAGAATCAAGGAATTGAAGTGGCACAGTCTCAATACGAAAAGGCAAAAATAAACTATGATAATACGGAGAAGAGCTATAATAGGATTGTAAGGCTGTATGAGGAGAAGGGGATCTCCCAGTCGGATTATGAAGCTATAAGGGAAAGGTTGTATTTGGCCAAAAAACAGTATGACTTGGCATCTGCCAATCTGAGTCAAGCAAAAAGGGATTGGAAATATAACGTAGAAGCTGCTGAAATTGGATTGGAAGCTGCTAGAAATAATTATAAGCTTGCTAAGGAAAGTCTAGCGTATACAAATATCGTAGCTCCAATCTCAGGGGTAGTTGCTAAGAAAAATGTATTGATTGGCGAAAGTGTAGGGATGGGGTCGGACATCTTTACAATAGTTAATACAGACAATATATATGCTAACTCAGGTGTTTCTGAAAAAGATGTTGTAAAGCTTATGGAAAATCAGCAGGTATTTATAAAAGTAAATTCATTGGGAAATAAGACCATAGAGGGTAAATTGATAGCCATTAGCCCAATTATAGATGAAGCAAGTAAAACATATCCCATAAAGGCATTAGTAGAAAATATCAATAATGAGCTTAGAGGAGGTATGTTTGCCACCTTAGAGATAGTAATAGATTCCAATAGCCATAGTTTAGCAGTACCGAAGGATGGTGTGATTAAAGAGGATGGGGAATACTATGTTTTTATAGATAAGGATGGACAAGCTCAAAAAAGGCTTGTTAAGCTTGGCTATTCAGATGAGGATTACTATGAAATTTTAGAGGGTGTAAAGAAAGGGGAAAAATTAATAAAATCCTTTAATGATAAGCTAGAGCATGGGAGTAGTATAAAGAGCAATTAAACCTTTTAAGTAAAAGTAAATTCATTTAGTATATACTAGAATAGTCCATATAAAAGCTGAAGATTTGAAAAGCCTTCAGCTTTTATATGGACTATTAATTTACTCATTTCTTTAGAGGTACAACATGTAATCCTTCATCATGCTTCCATTCAGCAAAAAAAACTTCTTCGACACTGTTTACACCATTAAGTTTTAACTCCTTTATGAGCCATTCTTCATCAAATCCACATGATTTGAGATTGTACTGCATTATTTCCCTGTCCAAAATAAGGGCTACTGGCAAATAGGCAGGTCTATAGGCTAAGTTCAAGTCCCCCTTAGTTGGAATATCATATTTAGATTTTTTTAAAATACTTAGTGAACCATTTGGCTCTAGAATTGCGTACTGAACCTCTCTAACAGAGAATACATCCCTTCCTCTGAGTAAGCTCATCAGTTCGTTTATGTCCAATTTCTCCTTCTTTAATTCTTGAAAATCAATTTGTCCGTTTTTAATTAAAATAGAAGGCTCACCTTCAAAGAATTCCCTAGTTTTTCTAAACTTCTGCGTCACTATTTCTATTATATATATTAGAAATGTCCATAAAAAAACTGTATATAGAATAACAACTATGTCTACATCTTTATCATAGATTGCGTTTCCCAACAACTCTCCCAATACCAAGGATGAAATGAAGTCAAAGGGGGTTACTTGATTTATCTGGGTCTTACCTAAAATCTTAGTTATTACTAGAAGGGCAAAGAATCCTAATATCAATTCGATGGTCAAATCCTGCAAAAAAGATGGCTCCAATAGTTTCCTCCTTCCCGATGGACAATGTAAATGTAGTATTAAATTTACAAACATAAGATACTTTTAATCTTATGTTTGTAAATTTCAATTGAAATTATACAAAAAACTTATTATACTTATTATTAACTAATTCAGCCTATATAAAGGAGGAAAGAATGAAAAATAATACTAAGAGACTAGTCCTTATGGCAATGTTTATTGCCCTTAGCTTCATAGGCTCCTATATTAAAATTCCAAATCCTATTTTTAAAAGCATAGCCCTTGATTCTATGCCAGGATACTTGGCAGGTTTAGTACTTGGGGGGCTAGAGGGAGGAGTAGTAGCATTTATAGGTCACATTTTAACTGCTGCTAATAGTGGATTTGAATATTCTCTTCCAGTTCATCTAATAATAGGGGTCACAATGTTTATTACAGTTTTTCTATATGCCTTTACCTACAGAAAAATTAATTTATTCGTTGCGGGATTCATAGGTATAATATTGAATGGTATAGGTGCACCCTTAGCTTTGGTTCCTTTATTGGGATGGGGGGCTTTTCTAGCCATAACACCTTTATTAATTTTTGCAAGTGCCGTAAACGTTATTCTTTCTATTTTAGTATATATACCCCTTAAGAATGCTATACTTAATGACTAAAGGATTTGATTGATATGGACTATAAACACAGGGACAGTACATTTATTAAAATAAATAAAGAACAATATTTAGCTATAGCGTGCGATTCATGTGGAGCTATAGGATTAAAGGAAAATGATATGGTGAAATTACCCTGTAACATTGCTGGAAAGTATACTACTAGAGTATGCCTCATGGAAATTTTGTCTATAGGTGCTAAGCCCATAGGTCTCACTGTAAATATATGTAATGAATTCAATCCAACTGGAAGGGAAATCTTAAGGGGAATAAAGGATGAGTTAGACGAGGCAGGTGTCAATATTCCCATTACTATAAGTACAGAGAAGAATATGAAAACCTCAATGACAGCCTTGGGTATAACCATAATTGGAATTGTAGATAGGGATGATATTATAATTAATAAGATATCCAAGGGAGATTATATCTATTCTATTGGAATTCCCAGTGTTGGGAATGAGGTCTTAGAAAATAAAGGATTAATATCAGATATTAAAGTATTAAATAAAATCTTAAGTCATAGGTTTATAAAAGAAGTTATTCCAGTTGGTTCATCTGGAATCAAGGGAGAATTAAATAAACTGTGTGAATATCTACATATAAAGCTTAAAATGGAAGATGATATAAAAGTAGATATTAACAAGTCAGCAGGACCTTGTACAGCAATAATTGTAATATGCAAAGATAAACTTAAAAATGATTTAAAGGTTCCCATCAATATCATTGGAAAAGTAATTTAGTCTCTAAATATTTTCCAACTATTTTTCTTCTTAAGATTTTAATAATTTTTCAGGAGGTTACGATGCACGATTCCTTTGTCAGTTATGTAAAGAAAAGCTTTAAGCTTATTTTTGAAAAACCAATATTATTTATTCCACCATTATTTAGTTTTTTAATCAATGGACTAGTTATTATGTTTGCTATGTATCTTGTAAATAAAGGCCACATATCTTTTGCTTCTAGGGGAATTATGCTCCTAGTTATAATTGTAGTAGCCCTACTTGAACTATTTATTGCATCGGGAAGCTACAACATGTTTAAAGAGGTGGTTAAGGTAGGGCAAACTAGTATGGATGACTTTTGGCTTGGGATTAAGAAATATGCTGGGAGGATTTTTTTAGGGAGCTTGTTGATAGGTGTAGTAGTCTTTATGGCTATTTTTATACTTACTTTCTTTATAGCTAAAATCATCCCTTTAAATTTCATAATAGCTGGTGTATTGGCTATTTCTGGAATAATATTATGGATATTCATAAGTTTGTGGACAACTGTTTTAGTTTATGAGAATTGTAATCTTAGTAAGGCCTTTAAAACAAGTTTCAGTTTTGTAAAAAGACATTTCGGTCTAATTCTTATAATAAACCTATTGAGAGGTTTATTGACTGAAATCAAAGGACCTAATAAAAATGGGGGAAGAAATTCTCTATCCTCCAATAATCAAATGGGAAAATCACTTATTCTGGAGAGCTATTTACCTATAAACGAATCCTTAGGAGCAATGGGCTTTATTACCCTAGTTATTTTAGCTATTACAACCTTTTTTACCCTATACTTTAGTCTCATGCTATTTATAGTCTATCATGACCGGAGAAAAGGAATATTTACTGATGGGCTACCAGAGAATTAAAGAAGTGTAATATATATGTTCATTAAAGACAGCGAACCTATTTAGGCGTTGTTTTTTTATTGTGTATATTTTATTTTTCCTTGCTAAACAAAAAAGGTACAATCTCTTACTAAATAATATTTACTATATACAGGGTCAAATTTAATAATCATTTCATATTATATATAGAAATCTCAATAAATATTTTATATCTTGCTTTATAACTCAAACACTAACTTTTCGGAGAACGAATACATGTTTATAAATAGTTAATATAAAATTTTAGGGGGAATTTAAGGGTGTATTATTCTAATCCCTACATGGGGTACGCATATAAAAATCCAACATATAATAAAAAATCACTAGATAATTCACTTAAGCTGATTAAAGAAGGGGTTATAGGCGAAAAATCAGATGAACTATTCTATAACTATTTAATTAGTATAGCTCCAGATGAAGAGGATAAGGAAATAATTACTTCAATTAGAGATGACGAACTTAAGCACAATAGAATGTTCAGACAAATCTATAAAGATTACACGGGACAAGAAATAGGAGAGGGTGAAAATATTGATTTTGAAAAAACCGAGGATTATATTGATGGTATAGTAAAGGCATTATTTGGAGAACTAAAGGCCGTAGAAAAATACCGTGAGATTAGGGCTGGTCTTCCAACACGTAATAGCAGAGATATGCTGTTTGAAATAATTACCGATGAGTTAAAACATTCTAGCAAGTATAATTATCTCTATACTAAAAATATAGCTAGTCAAGGAAATGAAGTGCCAAATAATTGTATTGGCAGTGGTAATAAAACTGTGTCTAAAACCTACACCCTCGATGAGTGGTCAAAAATAATCGACCCCCTTGTGGAAAAAAGTCACTATGAAACCTATGATCCACAGGAAATCATACTTATAAGTATTCTAATTGGTTCAGGATATACTCCAGAGGAGGCCATAGAAAAGGTTTCAGAGTGGGAAAATTGCTAACAAGGAATATAAAGGAATACATATTGTATCCTTAAGGGATAAGAAATAAGGATAGCTTTTTTAATTTAATATTTTTCAAGAAAAAATATAGAAGCTTTAATTTTTCATTGAGAAAGTTATTAATACTTAAAATAGAATTACTAAAATGTGATTATTTTTATGAAAAAAGGAATACTAAATTAAGTCTTTGGAAGATGTATTAGGAGGAGAAATATGATTCAAGCCCTATTAATAGCGGTAGCTCTATGTATAGATTCCTTTGCTATAGGGATAACCTATGGTATGAGGAAAATAAAGATACCTAAATTATCCATATTCGTTATCAATCTAGTTACAATTTTTTCCTTAGGAATATCAATTTTTTTGGGGGATTTAATAAAAAGATTTATATCTGAAAATGCGGCTTCAATTATCAGCTTCTTGATTTTACTTTCTCTAGGCTGTTTTCTTATGATAGAAGGATATATAAGATACTTATCTGAAAAAAAAGCCTTAGAGAATAAGGGAGATAACAATATTGCCAAAATTAAGTTATCAAAACTAGGTATCATAATAGATATAGGTATAGATGTAACTAAAGCAGATATGGACGTATCAGGAGATATTGATTTGAAGGAAGCCATATATCTAGGGGCTATACTTTCTATAGATTCCCTATGTGTAGGATTTGGAAGTGCGGTAGGTGGAATAAATTATGCAGCATTTTTGGGTTTTGTATTTTTTACTAATATGGTTTCAATCTTATATGGACTATATTTAGGTAGCAAAGTAAACATATATAGGAAAGATTTAAAAACCTCCCTATTGCCTGGAGGAATACTGGTTTTTATAGCTATTTTAAAATGGATCTAGAGAAAAATCTTTAGGTCCATATATTATTGAGGAAATTGGATAATTACTATAGTAGATGTACTATATTTATTATCCAATTTCCTCAATTATAATTTATTGAAAAATTGTCAATAATATAGAACTAGTGAAAATAATTTACTCTAATATATTTAAAAATTAGAGTATTAGTTATTTAGCTAAAAATTGCAGAATAATGGAGGTGTGATATGGATATAAAAGTTGGTATTCCAAGGGCTCTTCTCTATTACGAATATTATCCACTATGGATATCCTTCTTTAAAGAATTAGGTGCTGAGGTGATAGTATCCCAAAAAACAAATAAGGAAATTCTTTACAATGGAATAATAAATACGGTGGATGAAGCTTGTATTCCAGTAAAAATATTTCATGGCCATGTAATGGATTTAAAGGATAGAGTTGACTACTTGTTCATTCCTAGAATCAAGAGTGTCTTTATGAATGAATACATATGTCCAAAGTTTTCGGGTCTTCCTGAAATGATAAAATACTCTATAAAGAATTTACCTAGGGTTATTGATACGGAAATCAACTTCTTCGAATCCAAGGAGCATCTTAATGATACTATCTATAGAATTGGAAAATATATTTCAAATGACTATGGATTTATTATGTCGGCCTATGATAAGGCCCATTTAGAGTATAAGCTACATAGGAAAAATATAGAACAGGAAAAAGCCCCATTTGTAAATGAAATTAAAATACTTGGTAAAACAAAGGCTAATATAGGGAGAAAGAGAAGGATTATGGTTATGGGACATTCCTACAATACCTATGATTCCTATTTAAACATAAACCTTCTAGATAAAATCAAGTCAAATAAAGCAGAAATATTAACCCCGGAAATGATAGAGGAAAGATATACTATTGATTATGCAAAAAAATTCGATGGAGATATCTATTGGACATTTGCTAGGAAGCTTATTGGAACAGCACTATATTTAATAGATACAAGATCAGTAGATGGGATCATATATATATCTACCTTTGGGTGTGGTATTGATTCTGTAGTTGGTGATTTAGTTGAGAAATTAATACGTAGAAATAGCAGTATTCCATTTAGTCTTATAACCTTAGATGAACATAGTGGAGAAGCGGGTATTAACACCAGAATCGAAGCCTTTATTGATATGATTAGATGGAGGGATGTACTTGAAGATAACATTTCCGCACATGGGTAATACCTATATTGCCCTTAAGGTGGTATTTGAGGAATTAGGAGTAGAAGTAATAGTTCCGCCAAAATGTAATAAAAATACCCTAGAGCTTGGAACCCTATACTCACCTGAGCTAATGTGTATACCCTTTAAAATAACAGTAGGAAACTATCTAGAAAGTATAAAAAAGGGTGCCGATACTATGTTCATGTGGGGAGGGCGTGATGTTTGTAGGATTGGTTACTACAATACCCTTCAAAGAGATATATTAGAAAATTTAGGACATGATATAAAGATGCTTTGTGTAAAGCCTATGAAGAGCATAAGAGAGATAGAGCATTTTTTAGAAAAGCTTAATTTTGTCTCGGGGACAAAAAATTATCTTAAAATTCTAAAGTCCTTTATTCAAGGCTTAAAAACACTGTGTAGGATTGATGAATTTGATGATCTTGTTATTAAAATAAGAGCTAGGGAAATTAACAAAGGAGAAGTAGATAGATTATATTCTAACTTTAAGAGAGATATCAATAATGGCAAGGGATATAGAAGAACAATGGAAATAATAGGGCAGTATAAGAAAAAATTACTTAATCTAGAAATTGATAATAACAAGGAAGTTTTAAGAGTGGGAATTGTGGGAGAAATCTATACGGTTCTTGAACCCTTTATAAACCATTACTTAATAGAAAGATTGGGAAATATGGGAGTCGAAGTCCATAGGTCTGTTACTTCAAGTGAATTTATAAGAGAACAGTTGGATTTCATACCCTTTATAAAGTCAAATAAACATGATATACATAGAGCTTCAGAGCCTTATTTAGATACAGAAATTGGAGGACATGCTAGACATACAGTTGGGAATACTGTTATTTATAGTGAAAAAAATTTTGATGGTGTAATTCATTTGCTGCCCTTTACATGTATGCCTGAAATAGTAGCACAAAGTATATTGACAGTTATTGAAAAAGAGAAGGACATTCCTATTTTAAAATTAGTATTAGATGAAATGACAGGAGAAACTGGGTATTTAACTAGAATAGAAGCTTTTCTAGATTTATTGATAAGTAGAAGGGAGAAAAAGTCTTATGAAAAAAGTATATCTTGGAGTTGATGTGGGTTCAGTTAGCACAAATATAGTTGTTATGGATTCTAATAAGAATATACTTGATAACCTATATATAAGAACAAAGGGAAAGCCTATAGAAGCCTTAAAAATAGGCCTTAGACAGACTAGGAATAAATTAGATAAGGATACAAAGGTTTTAGGTCTAGGGACTACTGGAAGTGGAAGGCATTTGGCCTCTACTATGCTTGGAGCAGATATAGTTAAGAATGAAATTACAGCCCACGGGGTAGCAGCATTGAATACAGTACCCGATGTGAATACTATCATTGAAATCGGTGGACAGGATTCAAAAATTATATTGCTGAGAGATGGAATAGTATATGATTTTGCTATGAATACGGTTTGTGCAGCGGGAACAGGTTCCTTTTTAGATAGGCAAGCTGAGAGACTAGGTATACCTATACAGGAATTTGGAAACCTTGCATTAAAATCAAAATCTCAAGTGAGGATAGCAGGAAGATGTGCCGTTTTTGCAGAATCCGATATGATACACAAGCAGCAGCTTGGCCATAATCAAGAGGATATAATTAATGGATTATGTGAGGCAATGGCAAGGAATTATCTTAACAACCTTGGCAAGGGAAAGGATATAAAGCCTCCAGTTATTTTTCAAGGAGGAGTTGCAGCTAATATAGGTATAAAAAAGGCCTTTGAAAGATTATTAGGCCATGAAATTATTGTTCCCAGGTTTGCAGGTGTTATGGGTGCTATTGGTTCATGTCTTTTAGCTAGGGAAGAAGTAAGAAAAACAGGAAAAACTAAATTCCTAGGATTAGATATAGCAGATAGTAACTTTAACGTAAAAAGCTTTGAATGTGAGAACTGTTCAAATATGTGTGAAGTAGTTAAATTTTATAGGGATGAAAAATTAGCGGCAAGATGGGGAGATAAATGTGGACGATGGAGTAATGTTCAAATCGCTAAGGACGATGAAAAATTAGCGTAAATACCTGGTAGTTACTAGGGTTTGAGTCATATCTATTAAGTTCATTTTTATTAAACCTGAAAGAATGATCTAAACTGTTAAATTTAACTTTAAGCTGAGTATGAATTTTAAGGATTATTCCAAAAGAAATAGATATGGAGGTATGATATGCCTATAAAAGTTGGTATTCCAAGAGCACTTCTATTCTACGAATATTATTCTCTATGGATATCATTTTTTGAAGAATTAGGTGCCGAGGTAATAGTATCGGAGAAAACTAATAAGGAAATTATTGATATAGGAGTAAAAAATACTGTTGATGAAGCATGTCTGCCGGTAAAAGTTTTCCATGGACACGTTATGGATTTAAAAAATAGGGTTGATTATATTTTTATACCAAGGATAATAAGTCTTACTGAGGGTGAATATATTTGTCCTAAATTTTGTGGCTTACCTGAGATGATAAAGTATTCCATAAAGGATATACCTAAATTTATAGATACTACAATAAACTTTAGAAAATCTAAAAAAAATTTAAATAGGACAGTTATGGAAATAGGAAGCTATATAACTCAGGATAAAAAGAAAATAAAGAGAGCCTTTGAAATTGCCACTGAAAAGTACAATAATCATAGGATGCTTATGGAGACAGGTCTATTGCCTAATGATATGTTAAAAAAAGATTTTTTAGGTGAAGTTCCACAGCCCAGCAAAAAAGATAAGGTTTTACTTTTGGGCCATCCCTATAATATTTATGATTCATACATGAGTATGGAAGTTATAGATAAACTTAGAAAACACGGTCTTAGGGTTGTGACCTGTGATAATCTAGAGACTGATGTCATAGACGAAAAAGCAAAGACCTTGAATAAAAAAATGTTTTGGAGCTTTGGAAGAAAAATACTTGGAACTACACTCCATGCTATTGAGGATGATGGAGTCTGCGGTATTATCTATATGGCATGCTTTGGATGTGGCTTGGATTCTGTTATAGCAGAGATTGTGGAAAGAAAAGTACGAAGAAGCTCAGATAAACCCTTTGCCATGTTGAGTTTAGATGAACATACCGGTGAAGCAGGTATAAATACAAGGATAGAGGCCTTTGTAGATATGATTAGATGGAGGGAAGACCATGAAGATAACCTTTCCACATATAGGTAACTCATATATACCAATCAAAGCAATGTTTGATGATTTGGGGGTAGAAACTGTAGTGCCCCCAAAATGTAGTAAAAAAACCCTGGAGATAGGGACGAAATATGCTCCCGAGATGATATGCTTGCCCCTGAAAATCAATTTGGGAAATTATATAGAGAGTATTGAAAAGGGAGCAGATACTATCATTATAACAGGAGGATGTGGGCCTTGTAGGTTTGGATATTATTGTGAAGTTCAAAAAGAAATTCTAAGGGATTTAGGATATGATGTAGATATAGTTGTCCTTGAGGCACCAGAGGGTAATCAAATTGAGCTCTTTCGTAGAATCAGCAGAATTGCAAATACAAAAAATATTATTAAAATATCTATGGCTATTAAAAATGCAATCGATATATTAAAAAAACTAAATGAGTTTGAGGATAAGGTACTAAAGTTTAGACCCTATGAGATTAATGGGAATGAAGTTGACAATCTATATAATGAACTTATTACAGATTTAGAAAATAGTAATGGTTCAAAGGAAATGAAGGTTCACCTCAATAGGGCTTTAAAATTGATAGATAAAGTACCATTAGATAAAAATAAAGATGCTTTAAAGATTGGTATAGTAGGAGAAATCTATACAGTAATAGAAGACTTTTCAAATTTTGATATAGGGAAAAAGTTAAATAGAATGGGAGTAGAAGTCCATAAGTCCCTAAGTCCAAGTGAATGGATTACAGATATGCTGTTTTTTAGGAGCTTTGGTATGTCAAAGGAAGTAAAGATATGGAATGCAGCAAAGCCATACATTGATACTTGTATAGGAGGACATGGCAGGGAAACCATAGGCAATACTGTATTGTACTCTGAAAAGGGATATGATGGAGTGATACAGTTGATGCCATTTACATGTATGCCAGAGATTGTATCAATGAGTATTTTGCCAAGCATCCAAGCTGAGAAGAATATACCTATTCTATCGCTCATTATAGATGAAATGACGGGTGAAGGAGGGTATTTGACTAGATTAGAGGCATTTATTGATTTGTTAAGGAGTAGAAAAGACAAAAAGCAATTGGAAGGAGTCAATTAAAAGCACCGATTGGTGCTTTTAATCGTATCTATTAACCAAAGCCCTTTCACCCATTTCAACCAGCTTTTTAGTCATTCCACCACCAACGTAGCCGGCAAAAAAACTATCTTGTCCTGAATCAATACCACTTTCATTAATCAAAATATTTTTTGTTAAATCTAACTCCTTAGCTATTTCATATTTCAGTTCATTTAATGCCTTTCTTGCATTTGGATCTATAGCCAATGTAAATTCACCTCCTATTACTTTAAATTACTATATTAAAGGGTTATTGACCTTTTCTTATAAATCATTAACTTTTAATAGCTGGTCTAAATTTATACTCCCTATAAATTAGTTTCTGAATCTATGATTTTATTAATACAAGGTAATAATAGCCTATTTATATCTAAGCTTAATTAGACAAGAGAGTTTTAGTTTTGGTATAATATAGGATGAGTTAATTAATAAAGGAGAGGGAAGATGTATAATTATGCTGGCTATGCCTTTTATATAAAAAGTATGTTAATGGCTATAATTTTTATTAATATGATTTTAACAATTGAGTATGTCTCCTTAAAAGAAGTCGGAATGCTAGGAATGTGCTTTTTTATATTAATAAATGACTATTTAAGGTTTAAAATTTTTCATGAAGATGATAGATATAATATGTCCCTTGTACTATCATTTATTGGTTCAATATGGCTTTTATTTATTTACACGGAGCTTTTTTTCTACGCAATACTCTTTGAAATAATAGTTTATTTAGAGGGAAAACTTTTTAAAACTTTATTGATAGGCCACATTGTTATATATCTAGGAAGAGATATCTATCTTTATAAAATTGAAATACTCAAATCTCCATTGAATTCTTGGAAAGATAATGGATTAGAATTTTTAGTAGATATGTCATTTTATATGTTGATTGTTTCAGTATTTTTATATCTTAGATGGGAATTTAAGGAAAGGATTAAGGCACAAAATCTAAATAATGAACTGAATGAGGCATATAAAAAACTCAGAGAATATTCATCGGAGATTGAAGAATTGACTATTGTAAAGGAAAGAGGCAGAGTAGCATCGGAAATTCATGATAGCCTTGGACATTCTTTAACAGCCCTC
Source organism: Clostridia bacterium (assembly GCA_022361035.1). Taxonomy (GTDB): domain Bacteria; phylum Bacillota; class Clostridia; order Peptostreptococcales; family Caminicellaceae; genus JAKSBP01. Next base: position 5,093 of record JAKSBP010000149.1, on the reverse strand, counting down.
ATAATGCATTTAGACTTCCTAGAAAATGTAATAGATAAGGATATTGAAAAGGCAAAAATAATAATATTTAAGAGTCAAGATTTAGCCAGGAACAGCATGGATGGTTTGAGGAGAGCAGTATATGCTTTAAAGGAGGAAATATATTCAAATGGACTAAAATCTGCAATAGACGAATTAATAGGGAATTTAGCAACCACAAATAATATAAAGATAAATTTAAATTTTGAAGAAGAAATAGAGGATATTTCTCCTGATGTAAAAAATGTAATCTATAGAACTCTTCAAGAGGGCTTGACCAATGGGATTAAGCATGGAAAAGCCACAAGGTTCTTAATAGACATAATGATGATAAATGATGGCATAGAGCTTAAAATAAAAGATAATGGTAATGGATGCAGAGAAATAATCAAAGGAAATGGACTTAGTAACATTGAAGATAGAATTTCCCGAGTGCATGGAAGGGTTATCTTTAGCAGTACTATAAATGATGGATTTTCAATAGATGTGTATATGCCTTTAAAGGGGGTAGAGATAGGAATATGATAAAAGTTATGATTGTAGATGACCAAGGACTTATAAGGGATGGTTTAAAGATGATATTGAGCCTTAGTAATAATATAGAGGTCATAGGAGAAGCCCTTAATGGTAATGAAGCCTTAGACTTACTAAATAAGATTGAACCCCATGTAATTCTTATGGATATCAGGATGCCTCTAATGGATGGTGTTGAAACAACAAAAGTTATTAAAGAGAAGTTTCCATTAATTAAAGTCATTATATTAACTACCTTCAATGAAGATGAATATATATTTGAGGGATTAAAAAATGGTGCAGATGGATATATACTTAAGGATATGAAATCCGATGAGATAATAAAGGCCATCAAGGAAGTATATAAAGGAAATGTTCTTCTACATCCACAAATAGCAACCAAGGTTGTGAGGGCTTTTAATGGTAGAAATAATCAAAGGGAAATAAGGAATAATGAAGAAAAAATAAAGTCAATGGAGGAATTGACTCCTAGAGAGCTAGAAATAGCTAAGTTGGTAGCTAAAGGAAAAAATAATGGAGAGATAAGCAAAGAACTGTTTATAACAGAGGGAACTGTTAAAAACCATTTAACGAGGATACTAAGTAAGCTTGAGCTTAGGGATAGAACTCAACTGGCTGTTTTTATTAATAGTAAGTAAAAGAAATTTAAATATGGATTTAGATACCGATTATGCTCCTATTAAACATAAAAGAAGTTTAGATAGGAGTTTTTTAGTGGGGTAATAATAAACAATTAAGGAATATTATTTAGAATAGAAATATAAGTATTATTAGATACTAAAGTATGAGGAAACTATTAGTCTATATAAACAGCTTCCAATAAAAAATGGTTAGGAGGGTTATAATTATGTCGAATATATTTGAAAAGTCTATTGATATGGGAATTGGTTTATATTCTTATTCTAAGGAAAAAATTGAAGAATTTGTTGATGAGCTTGTAAAAAAAGGGGACTTATCTCAATCTGATGCTAAAGGTATGGTTGACGATTTAGTGAAGAGAGGGGAGAAGCAGAGGCAAGGCATAGAAAATGTAATAAAGAATGAGATTATTCAAGTATTAGATTTTATGAACATAGCAAGAAAGAAAGACTTAGTTTCTAGGGATGAATTAAGGAATATCATTAGGGAAGAGATTACTAATGTACTAAATAATAATTCGGCTTCTAATAATCAAGAAACCAATAATAAAGGCAGCTTTTTAGAGTGATATTTGAATAGAAGTACATAAATAGGTTGTGATATATTTGGTGATATTTAATAGATTTAAATATCTGGATAGATATAATGAGATAATTACCGTATTTATAAAATATGGATTTGAAGCATTACTAGATCAACTAGGAGTCTTGAAGTATTTGAATATTAAAAGAAAGTCAATAGTTTCCAAAGAAAAGGAATGGATTGAATATTCTATGGGTGAAAGGCTCAGGTTAGCTTTAGAAGAGCTTGGGCCCACCTTTATAAAACTTGGACAAATAATAGGCACAAGACGGGATATATTATCGGAGGATATCGTAGCTGAGCTTGCAAAACTACATCATGCAGCCCCTCCATTTTCCTTTGAAGAAGTAAAACTATGCATAGAGGGAGAATTGGGTGAAAAGCTAGAAGATATTTTTGGTCATTTTAATAGGAAGCCCTTGGCTGCTGCTTCTATAGGCCAAGTACATTTAGCCAGTCTAAAAGGAGGAGAAAGGGTTGTAGTAAAAATTCAAAGACCCCAAATAGAAAGAAAGATTGAAAAGGATATAAAAATACTAAAGGATTTATTTTGGTTTATTGACAATCATACAAAGTATGGTAAGCTATATGATTTTAGTAATATGGTAGAGGAATTTCAGAAGATATTAAGGGCCGAGTTGGATTTTAGAATCGAAGGAGAAAATACTGAGAAAATTAAGAAGAACCTAGAAAAGGACAAACGAATCGTTATACCAGAAATCTACTGGAATTATACAAGTAGGAGAATATTAACCTCAAAATATATTGATGGCTTAATTTTAAGTAATTTTCAATCCATAGAGGAAAAAAATATAGACAGAAGACGTATTGCTAAAATTATTAGTGAATCTATATTTGAACAGATATTAAGGCATGGCTTCTACCATGGAGACCCCCATCCAGGAAACATAATGGTTTTAGATTATAACAAGGTTGTATTCTTGGATTTTGGAATGGTTGGGAAACTAAAGGAAGAGCGAAAAATGCAATTTTTAAAAATAATGTTAGGAGTTGTTTTTAGAAATAGCAAGCTGATAGTTGAAGCCATAATTAGCCTAAATGCCATAAATAAACCTTTAAGTATAAAAAAGCTTGAAAAAGAAATAGACGATTTAAGGGATAGGTATGTTGACCTATCCTTAAATGAAATAAAGCTGGCAGAAATCTTTAATGAAATCTTTGATTTAACCCTGAAATATAACATCAAGATTCCAAATGAGTTTACAATGCTAGTAAAAACCTTAGCTACTACCGAAGGAGTTGTTGAAAAGCTTGACTCAACTTTGAATATACTAGAGATTGTAGAGCCTATGGCTAAAAGACTTATGTTAGAGGTCTTTCTACCCCAAATAATTAAAAAGGATATTAAGGAAGGTATATTGGATTACGGAAACCTCATAAGAAACTTTCCAGATTTTATGTTGAATTTTTTTAGGAAGGTGGAAGAAGAGGACTATACCTTTTATTTTAGACTTAAGGACACTGATAAAATTTTAAAACGTTTTGATAAAATAACCAACAAAATTTCCTTTAGCATTGCATTATTGTCGCTGAGCATTATCATTGCAGGGCTTATCATAGGCTTTGGGATGGCAACAGGTAGTGGAGCAGCGGTCTATTTATTTAATTTATCTATTTTGAAACTAGGGTTAGTTGCTGCTGTATTTATGTATCTATGGCTAATATTTTCAATATTTAGGACAGGCAGATTTTAATAGCATATATAATTTTAATAAAACTTAATGCTATTAAATTTTTATATTTTTGAGGAGTGAAATAAAGGGTAATAGTGACTAAAGTAATGCATGAAAAAAACCTGTAAAATTATGGTCATTATACAGAAAATAGGCTTTAGAGTATATTTTTAGGACTTAATGAAGTCTCAAAATAAAGATATGAAAGCTTAAATTTTGTGACTTAAATCATTACTTTAGTGAGATGTAAAAATATCATTTGTAAATTATACTAATATTAAGAAAATTTGGAGGTATGATTTATGAATAGATTGCAGCTACTTAAAAAGCCTATTTACTTAATATCTATTCCAAATTACTTTATTAATTTTATATTACCTATATATGCTCTTAAATTAGGTTCAAGTCCAGTTGAAATAGCAATGCTATTTTCTGTCTTTTCTTTATTCAATATCTTAATGAGGCCCTTTGTAGGGAGATGGATTGATAAAAAGGGTAGGAAACAAGGATTTATAATTGGACTATTGGCTTTTGCTTTAACAAGGCTGTTGTTTTTAATAGGTCATAGTTATTCATATATTTTTATAGCTAGAATAGTTCAAAGTATAGCAGCTTCATTCTTTGCCATTAGCTTAGATACAATGATTGCCGATATTAGCGGTGTTGAGGATAGAACTAAAAACTTTGGTGAGGTAGTACAATATGGCAATAGGGGGGCTTTTTTAGGAAGCTTTATTGGATTCACCCTACTTTTCGGTGACTTTGTAGAGAACCCCTTTCCATTAATATTTGGAATATATTTTATTGTATCTCTATTAGCCCTTTATTTTGGCACAAAGGACATAAAGGAAACTATAGGTACAGAAAAAAAGGAGAAAATATCAATACCTAGTGTAATTATTAATAAGACATTTATTAAATATCTATTTATTATTGGCATACTAGCACTGGTAAATGGAATTACTACACCCATATTTGTGATTTATCTAAGGGATCACATTACTCAAGATTTAGTTCTAATTAGCTTTATGTTTATTCCCTCAGCTATATTAGCCATGTACCTTCCCAAAAAGCTTGGGAAAATAGCTGATAACTATTCAAGAAAAAGGCTTATGGTTATGGGATTGATAATAGAAACAGCCTTCACACTATTAATACCTTTTTGTAGAGACTACTATACCTTTATCGCAGTATATACTATAGTTATGGCTGCAAATCTCATGACTGTTCCAGCCCAACAGGCCTTGGTCAGTGAAATTACAGGTAATGATAATAGGGGAAAAAGCTATGGTCTATACCATTTAGCCCTAGGGGTTGGAGGGATATTGGGACCTCTAATTGGTAGTGGTATATATCAATATATAAATAAGGCTCTAGTTTTCTTTGTAGAAGGATTGGGACTATTGGTAGTTGCAGTTTTTATAGGATTTGCTATTAAAATAAATAGTAGGAGAGTTATTAATTAATTTTTCATCATTTCAAAAAAGGTCTTTAGAATTATGGAGATAATAATTTAATAATTATTGTTTTTATAGAGAATCAACTTTTAAGATGCACCGAATGTTTATAATAGAAAAATAAAGTTACTAGGGGAAAGGATAATCGATAGTATAGAAAATATTGGGG
>JAKSBP010000384.1 GCA_022361035.1 Clostridia bacterium | reverse complement strand
TGTAAGACACTATAAGTAATATAGAATTATGAATTTGGAGAGGTGTCCGAGTTGGCTAAGGGGCACGCATGGAAAGCGTGTAAGGCCGCAAGGCCCCGCGGGTTCGAGTCCCGCTCTCTCCGCCAGTTAAGATAATTGCTTTTATCCATAGATGGTTATAGATAAAGCAAATATCTAAAAAGTTTATAAAGTTTGTCGTGCTAGATGGGGAGGTAGCGGTGCCCTGTAACCTGCAACCCGCTATAGCAGGATTGAACTCCTATCGGAGGCATGATGTTTGTAGGGTCTGCCCTAAGTAAGTGGTGAGGATAATTGGGTCCTGCGCAACGAGAACTTATGAACCCCGCCAGGTCCGGAAGGAAGCAACGGTAAGTAAGCCCTCTCGTGTGCCGTTGGGGGTGCCTGGTTTGAGCTAACTGCTTAGGTTACGTCTATGGCAGCATGTCGATGGTAGGTGCACGACTATATATTGATATATATGCATGTGGTTTATGCCACATGCTTTTATGTTTTTGCTATAATTGGACTAAAGGTTATATATTGAGGGATACTATTATTCGATTATAATTTTTATGGTATAATTAAATGACATTAAAGACAATGATATTAATTAAAGGTGATGAAATATGGGCTATACAGCGTTATATAGAAGGTGGAGACCTATAGTTTTTAGTGATGTAGTTGGCCAAGACCATATTACTATGACTTTGAAAAATCAAATTAAAAACAATAATATTGCCCACGCCTATCTATTTTGTGGAACAAGGGGCACAGGTAAGACGTCTATCGCTAGAGTTTTTGCTAGAGCAATAAATTGTCTTAATTCAAAGGACTCTAATCCATGTAATCAATGTGAAATTTGTAAAGGTATATTAAATGAAAGCATAATGGATATTATTGAAATAGATGCGGCATCAAATAATGGAGTAGACAACATAAGGGAGCTTAGAGAAAATGTAAAGTATCCACCATCAAAGGCGAAGTTCAAAGTATATATTATTGATGAGGTTCATATGCTATCTCAGGGTGCTTTTAATGCTTTATTAAAGACCTTGGAGGAACCTCCAAGCTATGTAATATTTATACTGGCAACGACAGAACCTCAAAAGATACCATCAACTATTCTTTCTAGATGTCAAAGATTTGACTTTAAAAGGGTAACCTTTGATAAGATTTTGGGCCTATTAAGATATATATGTACAGAGATGGAAGTCGATACCGAAGATGAGGCCCTAAAGCTTATGGTGAGAAATTCTGATGGTGCAGTAAGAGATGCCCTTAGCATACTAGATCAATGTATGTCTTTTTGTGAAGGGAAGCTAACATATGAAAGAGCCATAGAAACCCTAGGCTTAGTTACTGACCAATTCCTCTTTAAAATAACCGATGCTATAAATGAAGAAAATTCAAAGGAAGCAATGGGCTTAATAGATGATTTGGTTAATGGGGGCAAGGATGTTGGTCAATTTATAAAGGATTCTATAAGCCATTTTAGAAACTTAATGATGACTAAGATGACGGAAAATCTACAAGAAGTAATTGATATGTCTAAGGAAAATATAGAAGTCTTGAAGGAGCAAGGGGAAAAGTTTGAATTAAATACAATAATCAGGGCAATAAATATATTATCTCAAACTGAGGCAGAGATGAAGTGGTCTAGTCAACCGAGGATTTTATTAGAATTAGCTGTAGTTAAACTTATACAGCCCCAGATAGATGATTCCTACGAGGCTTTAATTGACAGAATAGGTAAACTTGAAAATAGAGTTTATAATCTTAAACTTGAAAATATTAAAGTTACACCTGTTTTAGAAAAAGAAAAGGATATAGACAATGAAAAAGATATAGATAAAGAGACAACAGAAGCAAGAGAATACGTTGTTAGTCAGGATATAAAAGAGGAGGATTCTCCTCCAAACATGGTTAATTTGAACTTTGAGGATATTAAAGCTAAGTGGGGTATGATTTTAAAGGAGATAAAGAAGAAAAAAGTATCTATACATGCTGTTTTAATGGAGGGAAATCCCCTAGGAGTAGAGGGAATTAACCTTATAATAGGCTTTAAGGATGGGTTCTGGTTCCATAAGGATGCAACCAGTAAAAAAAGCAATAGTGAATTTATAGAAGGTATCATATTTGACATAACTGGTGAAAAAGTAAAATTAAAATGTGTAATGGAAGACGAAATAGAGGATACTTTCAATAAAGTAAAGAAAGAGACCTGTGATTTTCCAGAGAAGGAAGACGAGATTAGAAGAGTAAAGGAGTATTTTTCAGAATTTGAGGATAAATTAGAAATAATAGAATAAAAATAAATATTTACAAGCATAGGAAATTCTCAGTGTGTATAGCTTTTCCTATGTTATAATAATATATGTAATGAAGTGAATGGAGGTATTGTAATGGCAAAGGGAAAAAAAATGGGTATGCCAGGTAATATGAATAATATGTTAAAGCAAGTGCAAAAGATGCAAAAACAGATGCAACAAACTCAAGCTGAGGTTGAGGAAAAGGAATTAGAAGTAACTGCCGGTGGAGGAGCTATTACAGTTAAGGTAAACGGTAAAAGAGAATTACTGGATATCCAGATAAAACCTGAAGTAGTAGACCCCGATGATGTGGAAATGCTTCAAGATTTAATAGTAGCTGCTGTAAATGAAGCCCTAAGAGAAGCTGATGAAATGGTGGGCAAAGAAATGAGTAAAGTTACGGGTGGAATGAATATACCAGGATTATTCTAAACCTAGACGAGTCTATTGGCTCGTCTTTAACATATACTCTATAGGTATGCCATTAAGAGTAAATTAATCTTTACAAGCGTATATCTATCCTATATCATATGCCGACTTAGATTTTAGGAAAATATTGAACCTTACACCTGGAGGTGAGTAAATGTCTAACTTTGTACTGCCTGTGGCAAAGCTTATTGAAGAATTTTCAAAATTGCCGGGAATAGGCAAAAAAACTGCCCAAAGACTGGCCTTTTATATATTAAATTCCAAGGAAGATGATGCAATCCATTTAGCTGAAGCCATAATAGAGGCTAAAAAGAAGACTAGATACTGTTCTATATGTTCTAATATTACGGATGTAGATCCATGTAATATATGCACAAGTCCTAAAAGGGATAAGAAGGTTATTTGTGTAGTAGAAGACCCTAGGGATATTGTAGCTATGGAAAGAACTAGGGAATATAATGGGCTTTACCATGTTTTGCATGGAGCAATATCTCCAATGGAAGGGGTAGGACCAGAGGATATAAAGATCAAGGAGCTTCTTACAAGACTTCAAAAAGAGGATATAGATGAAATTATAATGGCTACTAATCCTAATATAGAAGGGGAAGCCACATCAATGTATATCTCAAAAATTGTTAAACCCTTAGAAGTCAAGGTGACAAGGATAGCCCATGGTGTGCCCGTTGGTGGAGACTTAGAATATGCCGATGAAGTAACCTTGGCTAAGGCCTTAGAGGGAAGACGTGAACTTTAAATATTAGACTTTGTAATAGGCAAAACTTTCATAGAGATTTTGCTTAAAAAATTGTAGCCCCTTAAGTATATTTAATCCAAAAATTGGTTACACTAACTAATAGAAAATATGGTTAGGGGGAGAAAAAATGCCACAACAATATAGACAGGAAAAGAAGAGAGAAAAAGTAGAAAATAAATTCTTAAACACCTTAGCTAACATATATGAAAGATTTATGTATGGCGAAGTAAAAAGTGAAAGTGAGCGGATACTGGAGAACCTCCGTAGTGCCCATGAGGATTGGAGAAATGCTGAAAAGTATTTTCAAAACGTTACAGACCCAGATTTAATAGACCATGCCATATTTAAGATAGAAGCTGAAAAAACTAGATATACCTATCTACTAAAGCTTGCTAGAGAAATGGGTATACATGGAAATATGCATTAGATAAGAAATTTCCTAGCTTATTGTTAAGACCTAACAATAGGCTATTTTTTATTGAGAAATTTCTAAAGTTAGAGGATATAAAAAAGTGTAATATAAGGGAGACAAACTCTATATAATATAATGTTAAACTATATTCATAGGTACTGGAGGTCTAATATGGGTATTGGAATAGAACTTAGTGTTATCTTTACATATGCCTTAGGACTAATATTATTATATGTTATTGGATATTTATTAGTATTTCCATTTAAATGGATACTTAAGCTGATATACAATGGAATAATTGGCGGCATCTTGCTTTTATTAGTAAATCTTATTGGTAAAATAATTGGTTTTAGCTTAGTTATAAACCCTATAACAGCCCTTGTGGCTGGCTTTTTAGGAGTACCCGGTGTTATAATGCTTATATTTCTACGGGGGATAATATAATATATGGTGAGAAAACAGCTTAACTTTCATCATAAGTTACTTTATCTAAAACAATTTAAAAAATCTTTAAAGGATAGGTGTATGCACCTATTTATTTTTTTGGAAAAACCTATTTTAAAAATATAAACATTAACTATTCATATAGTAATTATTCAATTTACTCATTGAAGTATAAAAGGAAGGGGAATGGTAATAATGACTAATAAAGATAGACAAGCCTAGAGCTTGAAGACGATTTTGGGAGGGACTATTATGTTGAAATCATCTATAAATAGTGAGATTAGAGATAGGGTAGGTTCCAGTGCAAGCAATAGAGTTAGAAGCAATGGATATATACCTGGAATAGTATATGGGTATAATACAGAGCCGAAAACTATACAATTAGATAGAAATGAACTGAACAGTATTATAAGGAATTATGGAGCAAATGTTTTACTGGACTTAAAAGTGGATGGAGAAGTAATAACATCTATGATAAAGGAGCTGCAAAGGGACCCTATATATAGGGAAATAATACATGTCGACTTTCAAAGTATTTCCTTTGACAAACCTATACAAGCTACAGTACCTATCACTTTAATTGGCAGACAAGGGGTAGAAGATAATTATTCTACGATACAACATCAACTTAGAGAAATCAATATAGAGTGTTTACCTCAAAATTTGCCAGAGAGTATAGAAATTAGTGTTAAGGATTTAGCCTTTGGTCAACCCATAAAAATTGGAGATGTGGAATTTGCCCAGGAATTTACTGTGCTTAACGAATCAAAAGAAGTTATTGTCTCATTGGCTAGAGCTGGTAGACTGGACGATGAAGAGACGGAAGAGCCCCTTATAACGGAAAAAGATTTTAAACCTATAGAAGAAGATTAGGATGGAAAGATTTATACGCTTAAATCTGTTAGCTACTGTATCTCTTAAACTTAAAAATCTGTCAAGGTATGATTTGTTGGTTTAATCAGCCTTGACAGGTTTTTTAATTTTAACATATTGAAAAAAGCAAAGGGACATTAAAACCCCAGTACTATAACAACTGTATAAAAGTTTTTAGTCGTTCTATACCCTCTTCTACATCATGAATATCGGTACAATAAGCAATTCTTACGTAATCATCTACCCCGAAGGCTATTCCCGGAACAATGGCAACCTTATGTTCTTCTAAAAACTTTTTGCAAAACTCAAGGGAGTAGCTATCTTTGTAATTAAACTTTTCTTTTAAAGATGATACGTCTATGAATACATAAAAGGCACCTTGAGGATTTATAAATGATATATTATCTATTTTTGAAAGCAGTGAAACTATCTTATCTCTGCGCCTTTTGTATATATTCACCATTTTTCTCATTTCATCTTCACAAAGAGTCAATGCCCCATGGGCAGCCCATTGAGAAATAGTAGATGGGTGGGAAACTAGATGACCTTGAATAGTGGAAATGGCCTTTGCAATTTCTTTAGAGGAAGCTGAATACCCTATTCTCCATCCCGTCATAGCTGCAGATTTTGAAAGTCCGTTTATTGTTACCGTGATTTTCTTAGCTTCCTCCGATAAGGATGCAACGCTTGTAAAATTATCTATATAGCATATTTTTTCATAAATTTCATCTGCCAATATATAAATGTTATTATCTAAGCAGACTTTAACAATAGAGCTTAATTCGTCCTTGCTGTATATAGCACCTGTTGGATTTAAAGGGTTGTTAATTAATAGGAGCTTTGTTTTTTTAGAGATGGAATCCTTCAATTCTTTAGGCGTCAACTTTAAGTCATTATCTTTCTTAGTTTCTATATATATAGGAGTTCCCCCTAAAAGTTTAACCATCTCTGAGTAACTTACCCAAAAAGGTTTAGGTATGATTACTTCGTCTCCTGGGTCTAAGAGTGCTATTAATGTATTAGTAATAGAATGTTTAGCACCATTAGAAATCACTATCTCATCCAATCCATAATCGATATTATTCTCTTCCCTTAGCTTATGCTGAACAGCACTTCTAAGCTCCTTAAGGCCTGTCGGGGCGTCATATTTACTTCTATTGTGGTGGATTGCAGTAATTCCTTTGTTTTTTGCTCCCTCTGGAGTAAAAAAATCAGGCTCTCCAATACTAAGATTTATTATATTATCACCTTGACTCTTTAACTCATTAACCTTAGCACTTATTTCTATAGTGTAGGAGGGGGTTATATGTTCTAGTTTTTTTGATAGCATTTTAAAATCACTCCTTAATATATAACCGAAGTCTCTATAATTAATGTATATTAAAGTATTATTTTTTGCAATAAAACAAAGCTATATTTATCTGAGAAAATTTTATGATTTACATTTTGGAGTCCTTAAAAGATTCATAACCTAATCTATCCAAAGGGAAATAATGGAATTTGACATTTTGGTGTGGACATGATACTATGTTTAAGCTGCAAAAAGCCATCTGAAAAATATTGAAAAAGTATTGACATAGAAGAGAAGCTTTGGTATAATAAATCTTGTCGCTGAAAAGGACAAAAAAGGTATTGGACATTGAAAACTGAACAGTGTAAGGAAAAAAAAGATAATTGGTTGGTGGTTTGTAGCTTTAGAGCTAAAGACCTAAGACCAAGAAAAAAAGCCAGTTTATACTAAGAGTTTGATCCTGGCTCAGGATGAACGCTGGCGGCGTGCTTAACACATGCAAGTCGAGCGAGAAGG
>JAKSBP010000069.1 GCA_022361035.1 Clostridia bacterium | reverse complement strand
GAGACTATGGAGATGAAGTGCCTATAGGTATTACCCAGGGCAATATAAAGTTTGATGAAGTGGGAATGTATAAAATAGTGGGCTTTGCGAAGGAAGAGTTTGGACAGGAGACAATAGAGGAATTTGTAACGGAGGACGATAGGCTTGAGGCAAGGGTAGAAATAACTGTAAAGGTAGATAACATGTCCCCAGGGGCAGAGATAAAAACCGATATCCCCCCTCAGATGGAGAGTGTAGACCTTATGGTTATACTGGATGAAGATATAGACACCGGTAATAAGTATAAATTACATAACCTGGAGACGGGAATAAGCGATCCAACTCCCATAAGGGACTATCTAAGGGGAAGCATAACAGAGCTTGTAAACAAGTTTAAGGCAAGGCAGGTAGATGCCAAAATAGCTATAAAAGACCTTAAGACCGATAAATACATAAAAACCGTAACTGCTACTAGAAGGAGTGATTATGAAACTACTAATGATAACAACTTTCCAGCTACCTACTACTACGATAAAGAGGATTTTAGTGGAGTAATTGATAGATTTGGAGTAGGATGGACAGAAAGAAGGGTAGATGTAACAGAGGGATTTACAAAGACTATATCTAAAACTAGCAGCAGTAGAAACCCCTCCATATTTAGCGGTGACTACTATGTAAATGAAGATAGAAACATATTGAGCAGTCCATCTACAAAGTATGCATCCACAGCTAACTTTAGGGGCAGTATACCGAGGACAGGAATAAGCTGGAGGACAAATTACAGCACCATAACAAGGAACATAACGGAAACTAAGTACAAATCTAATCTAAGCAGTAAGGACGAGAGTTATTTTAGTAGGACGATGAATTACAATAGTGGTGGGTATAGTGGAATATTAAATCGAACATCGGTTTCATGGGTATCTAATTATGTTAATCAGTCTCAATATAGGACTAAGACTGTAACAATAAATGATTTAGGTTCTAGAGATAGTAACGTATTTCCAGGAAGTATCCAGGGGATATTTAATACTATAATAAACGGTAAGAAAATATATGCTATAGATACAATCCCAATAATAGATGTAGATTGGACTGAGAAAACTATACCAGGAAGAAGTAAAACAGTAACAGAAAATGTTGACAAATGGGGTTCCGCCTACGGTTATTCTCCAAGCCTACATCCTTCAACTATAAACTATGATAAAGGAGGCTACAGGGGTACATTATATAAAGTTGGTCAGGCCTATAGGTACGGAAAAACTAAAGGGCCTAGTGGAGATAGAGAGGTTAGATATAGACAGGAGTACTCGGGGACAGTTAGAAAAACCGATGTAATAAAATACGATGCTAAAGCAACCTACGGTGGAAATGTAATTTTTAGATATGAAAACTCCTACAATGGAACAGCAAACTACTCAGGAGTTGTTAGAAAACATGTATTTAAAAACTATACAGGTAGCGCCACCTACAGCGGAGATTTGACAGCCTACGGTGTCCTAGATGGCTACGATGGAACAGCCACATACAAAGGAACTGGTACAAAGCTCTATAGGGAAGATATGGAACCAAGTTGGCAGGTAAACAGCAGTAAATATATTCTATATGTAGGAGATAGGGGAATCAATAACCAGGATACATTAGATAGCTATAGGGACAAAACTGATTCAAAGGTATTGGTCATAGCCAATAGGGATATATCATCGGCAGAGGTAAATATAAGCTGCACCGATATAGGAGAAAATATGGATCAGGCAATAGAATATATAGCTAAAGAGAATCCACCCATAGTAAAATCAG
>JAKSBP010000420.1 GCA_022361035.1 Clostridia bacterium | reverse complement strand
TGTTCCAGCTACAATGGAAGATTTAGAAACCTTTGAAGCTGGCCTATAAAATAGATTATAAAATAAATAAGCCCATTCTTAAGATGGGCTTATTTTTTAAAATAGAGGAAATTTTATATCTATAAGCTAAAGTTATATTTATAAAGTGAGGAGTTGCAAAGATGGAATATGTTATTGAGATGCTTAATATCAGAAAGGAATTTCCAGGTATAGTTGCTAATGACAATATAACTTTGCAAGTAAAGCCTGGAGAAATTCATGCATTATTAGGTGAAAATGGAGCGGGAAAATCTACACTTATGAGTGTTTTATTTGGTTTGTATCAACCTGAATCAGGAAAAATTAAAGTTAGAGGAAAAGAGGTTAATATAACAAATCCAAACGTAGCTAATGAGTTAGGTATAGGTATGGTTCATCAACACTTTAAGTTAGTCCATAACTTTAGTGTAACTGAAAATATTATATTGGGACAGGAGCCCACAGAAGGCGGTAAAATAAACATAAAAAAAGCTGCAAAGGAAATTGAGGAATTATCAAAGAAATATGGCCTTGAAGTCGACCCATATGCCATAATTGAAGATATCACGGTGGGTATGCAGCAACGTGTAGAAATCTTAAAGATGCTTTATCGTAATGCTGAAATACTAATTTTTGACGAGCCAACGGCGGTTCTTACACCTCAGGAGATTATAGAGCTTATGGGAATAATGAAAAAATTGGTGAAGCAAGGTAAGTCGATAATTCTCATAACCCATAAATTGAAGGAAATAAAAGAAGTTTCAGATAGGTGTACTATTATTAGAAGGGGTAAGTATATTGATACTGTAGATGTAGCTCTTACTTCTGAAGAAAAATTAGCATCCTTGATGGTTGGTAGGCAAGTGAGCTTTAAGGTAGAAAAGAGTGAGGCTAAACCAGGAAGAACCGTATTGAAAATCTCTAACTTGGTCGTAGAGGACTCTAGGGGATTAAAGGCAGTTGATGGTTTAGATATGGAAGTTAGGGAAGGAGAAATATTGGGTATAGCCGGTGTAGATGGTAACGGACAAACTGAGCTTTTACAAGCAATATCTGGACTCAGGAAAGTAGAGTCCGGCAGCATAGAATTATTAGGGAATGATATAACTAACATATCCATAAGAAAAAGAACCGAAACTGGAATCGGTCACATACCGCAAGATAGGCATAAACATGGATTAGTTCTTGACTTTAAGCTTGCTGAAAATATGGTGTTACAGACATATTATAAGAATCCATATTCTAAAAATGGTCTTTTGAATCGAGAAGCGATAAATGTGAAGGCTCTAGAATTAATCGATGAATTCGATGTTAGGACTGGACAAGGGATAGAAAGTTTAACAAGCTCTATGTCAGGAGGTAATCAGCAAAAAGCCATCATTGCTAGGGAAGTGGATAGAAGTCCAGCATTATTGATTGCAGGTCAGCCTACTAGGGGATTAGATGTAGGAGCAATAGAATTTATTCATAAAAAGCTAATAGAAGAGCGGGATAAAGGGAAAGCGGTGTTATTGGTGTCCCTTGAACTTGAGGAAATCATGAATGTAAGTGATAGGATAGTCGTAATGTTTGAAGGAAAGATTGTAGGCATGGTTAAGGCAAAAAATGCAACGGAAAGCCAGCTGGGATTGATGATGGCAGGGGCTAACCATGGCAAGAAAGAAGGTGGTTTTCAATGTTAAAACTTATTTTCAATGAGAAAAATGAAAAATTTATAGTTCCGTTATTATCCGTATTATTGGGATTTTTAGCTGGAGCTATTATAATGATAATTACTGAAATAAATCCATTAGAGGGATATGGTGCCTTAATCAAGGGGGTTTTTGGCAATCCTAGAAAGTTTGGGGAATGGATAGTTACATCTACCCCATTGATTCTTACGGGTTTAGCTGTAGCCTTTGGATTTAGGACAGGCTTATTTAACATTGGAGCTGAAGGACAGTTTATTGTAGGAGCCTTTACAGCAGTTGCAGTTGGAGTTTTGATAGAATTACCCAAGGTTATTCATTTACCTTTAGCGCTACTGGCAGCAGCTTTAGCAGGAGCCTTTTGGGGATTTATACCGGGAATATTGAAGGCAAGATATAAAGTTCATGAAGTAGTAGCTACCATAATGCTTAATTATATAGGATTACATTTAATAAATTATTGTATAAAGATTCTTCCAGGAAGTACTAGCACTAAAACAGGAAAAATTTTCCCTTCGGCGGACTTGAGCAGCCACTTCCTATCCTCTATTACAGGAAGGTCTAGGCTACACTGGGGAATAATTGTTGCACTTATAGCTGCCTTTTTATTTTGGTATATTATTGAAAGAACTACCTTTGGCTATGAACTTCGCTCAGTTGGTTTTAATCAAGATGCTTCAAAGTATGCGGGGATGAAGGTAAATAAAAATATAGTATATTCAATGATGATATCCGGTGCCTTTGCTGGATTAGCTGGAGCAATGATTTCCATTGGAACATTTGATTATGCAAGGGTGATTGGAAGTTTTGAAAACTATGGTTTTGATGGAATAGCCGTTGCTTTGCTTGGTAATAATAGTGGATTAGGTATAGTTGTTTCAGGCTTCTTATTCGGAGCATTAAAGGCTGGATCAAATGCCATGTCCCTAGCTACTGTTCCCAAGGAAATAGCCCAAATCATTATGGCCTCTATAGTACTTTTTGCTGCAATGAATTATGGTATTAAGAGATTTTTACTAAGGCTGAGAAAGGAAGTGAAATAATATGGATTTCATGCAGTTTATAGGTATAATAATTCCTTTAACGTTAACCTCAGCTGCACCAATTATTTCAACCTCTATCGGAGGATTATTTAGTGAAAGATCTGGGGTTATAAATATTGGACTTGAAGGACTTATGGTAATTGGGGCCTTTACTTCAGCAACTGTAACTGTGTTAATTGAGGGATCTCTTCAAGGAGCTAGCCCTTGGATTGGAATATTGGCTGGGATAATTGCAAGTGGATTATTTTCAATAATTCATGCCTATGTAAGTATAAATTTAAGAGCAAATCAAGTTATCAGTGGTACAGCTATTAATTTATTAGCCGGTGGTTTAACAATATATTTATGTGAAATCATATTTAAGCAACAAAGGACTTTAGCCTTTTTATATGGAATTAAAAAGGAAGATATTATTGGATTATCTAAGATACCAGTGCTAGGAGATTTTTTATTTAAAGGAGTTCATGTTACATCCTATTGGGTTATTTTAATAGTTTGTATTGCTTGGTATATCATATATAAGACTCCATTTGGACTTAGGCTCAGAGCTGTAGGAGAACATCCTGGAGCTGCGGATTCAATGGGTATAAATGTATATAGAATGAGATATATAGGAGTTATTTTATCTGGGATGTTTGCGGGACTTGGTGGCTCTATTATGGTATTAACCCAAGATATTCAGTTTACCTATTCTACTATTCATGGAACAGGTTTTATAGCACTAGCTGCCCTGATATTTGGTAAATGGCATCCCTTTGGAGTATTAGGTGCAGGGATATTTTTCGGTTTTTCCGAGGCTTTGGGTATAGTGGCCTATCAAATACCCTTTCTTAGTAAATTACCCCAAGAATTTTTCTTGGCATTTCCCTATGTATTAACAATCATTGCCTTAATAGCCTTTGCTGGCAAATCAGTTGGACCAAGGTCTGCTGGAAAGCCCTATGAAAAGGGGGCAAGATAGTGAGCTACCTTGGTGGTAATTTCTAAACTTCGAAACCTAAGTAGAAGAAGGCATTGTACTTTGGTTGTGAAAATAAAGGGGCATATCCTAAAATAAACTTAAAAGAAAATATCAAAGTTCCTAGCTATAAAAATTTATATTATGACTTAATTTAAAATAAGAACTATCAAAATTTTACTTCAATAAATTTCGATAGTTCTTCTATTGTTTATAGCTAAATTAATTTGTTTTACTAGTAAAGTATGTGTCTAAATTTTACAATGTATTAAATCATAAATATACTTTTTTACAATCTTTTATGAACCCTGTTCACGAGGTAGAAACTTTAAGAATTTATAGATATATATAGACATGTTTTAAGTATTTCTTTAAATGAAATGCTTCTTTATCTTACATAAAAATAAAAAAATTTTTTGCTTTAGTAGTTAGGATTTGCAAGGTTTGAAAGGAATATCCCAGGGTGGAGATTGAAAAAAAGTAAATTTATTCCATAGATTTCTGGTATAATAGTAAGAGGATACTAAAAAATATGATAATTATTAGGAAAAAGTAAGGATGTTTGTCGATTATATTATATTTGGCACTTTGTTTGATAACGTTTTTTTGATATAATTAAATTGTAAAATATAAGTTAAGGAAACTTATTTTCTTCTTGGATAGGGTGGTTAAAATGAGATTGTCTTATAATTTAAATCTTGAACAGACTCAAAGGTTAATCATGACACCTGAACTAAAGCAAGCCATAGAAATACTACAGTATAACTCTATTGAGCTGAATAACTTTATACAACAGGAGCTAGTTAATAATCCTGTACTAGAGCCTTATCAGCAAAAGGTAGAAATTGATAACGGATTGAATAAAGAAGATAAAAATCAAAATGATATTATTGATATGAAAAAACTTTTTTCTGAGTATGATCCCTTTAAGTATAGGACCTATATACGCAACTATGAAGAAAAGGAAGAAGCGTCCTTTGAAAACTATTTGTCAACAGAAACTACGCTATACGACCACCTATTATTTCAGCTTCAGTTTGCTATTCTTAAAGAGAAGGAAAAAGCAATAGGAAAATATATAATTGAAAATATCAATGATAATGGTTATTTGCAAATTTCCAAGGAAGAAATATGTGAGGAACTAAATGCTAGGGAGGATCAAGTTGAAGATATAATTAAAATTATTCAAACCTTTGAACCTACTGGTGTTGGCGGAAGAGATTTAAGAGAATGTTTACTCATCCAGCTAAGGCAAAACAATGTAAAAGACGGATTAATATATAAAATTATAAGTGAACATCTAGATGATTTAGGTAACAATAAGATAAATAATATAGCCAAAAAATTAAGTATTCCCATTGAAAAAGTACAAGAAATTAGAGACTTTATAAGAACTTTAGAACCTAAGCCAGGAAGAATATTTAGTTCAAGTAGAAACGTTAGATATGTGACTCCAGACATAACTGTTGAAAAGGTTAATGGTGAGTATATAGTTATAGTAAAGGACACTACGGCTCCAAGACTAAGTATAAATCACTACTACAGAAAACTTCTTTTAAACAATGATATGGAGGATAAGGCGTCTTCCTATATAAATAAAAAGTTAAACTCAGCCTTAAAGCTTATAAAATGTATTCAACAAAGAAGAAATACAATATATAAGGTTGTAAATGCCATAGTAAATTATCAAATAGATTTCTTTGAAAAAGGAATAGTATATCTTAAACCTTTGACTTTGAGAGAAATAGCCGATGAGATTGGAGTTCATGAGTCAACCGTAAGTAGAGCGATTAATGGAAAGTATCTACAGTGTCCTAGAGGAATTTATGAGCTAAAGTATTTTTTTCAAAGTGGAGTATCTAGTGCCTTAGGCGAAGGAATATCATCTGAGAGTATAAAATCAATAATAAAAGATTTAATCCAAAATGAAAATCCTAAAAAACCACTTAGTGATCAATCAATATCTAATCGCCTTAATAAGATGGGTGTAAAAATATCTAGAAGAACTGTAGCAAAGTATAGAGATGAGCTCAGTATATTATCTTCATCTAGAAGGAGAAGATATTAGATGGGGTTATCCCATAAGCTTAGCTTTGGCAGGTTTGAAAATCAATGAAGCTTAAACCTATGAAAACTACAGGGATTTGGCTAGTACTTATGTACGGGCCAAGTCCCTGCAATCTCAAGTAACATAGGAATTCATTATCTTCAGATATTTCCTTTAATATCTTGGAAGTATCAATATATATCATTGGAAGTATCAATATATATCAATTGAAGCGGCATTAAAAAATATAATTTATAGTAATTTTCACTATTGAAATTTTTAAGGACTGTATGTATAATGAAGGTAGATATTTTTTTAAATCTATCGGGACATAAAAAAAACGCATGGTCAAAATAAGGCCCGCTATATTCTTATTAAACTATGACTGACAATAATTAAATCTAATGTTAGTTATCTATGTAATGGGGTGCTAAATTGAAAAATAAAAAATTAGATAGGGGAAAGTTTGAATTTGATGAATTGATAAGTGTATTAAATAATATGGTTCCAGATTTAATGGAAGTAATTGAAAGAAGATATAATGTTTTAAGAATAATAAATTTCCTTGGTCCCATTGGTAGAAGGAGTCTTTCTGATAAACTGGATTTAACTGAAAGAAACATTAGAACTGCATCAACTGCCTTAAAAAGGCAGGGTTTAATAAATATTAATCAAGAGGGTATGATTATTACCCCAAGGGGAAAAAATACACTCGATAGATTGAAATATATCTTTCATATTATAAAGGGACTTAAGGTTTTGGAAGAAAAGCTTAAAGATGTTTTAAAGATAAAAAATGTCATAATAGTTCCAAATTCATCCGAAGATGACCCATTTATATATAAGGAGATGGGAAAGACAGCAGCTAATTATTTGAGGGGAGTCATAAAGGATGATTCTATAATTGGTTTAACTGGTGGTACTACCATTGCCCAAGTTGTGGAAGAATACAGGGTTGAAAAGGATAAGTTTACAAATGTTACAGTAGTACCTGCAAGGGGTGGATTAGGAAAGAAAGTTGAATATCAGGCCAATACTATAGTTCAAAATTTAGCAAATAAATTGCAATGTAATTATAAGACTCTATATACACCAGACTTTTTATCGAAGGATACAATAGAAAGCTTGTTAAAAGAGCCATCAATAAAGGAAATAACAGAGCTTATTGAAGATATAGATATATTGATATTTGGTATTGGTAGAGCCGACAAAATGGCAGACAGAAGAGGCCTTAAGGAGGAAGAAATTGAAACCCTTCTTAAAAAGGGAGCTGTTTCCGAGGCATTTGGCTATTATTTTAATGAATCCGGTGAAATAGTGCATGAAATAAGTACTATTGGTATCGAGCTGCAAACCTTTAAAAGGATAAAAAACTTAATTGCCGTTGCTGGAGGAAGTGATAAGGCCAAGTCCATAATTTCAATTTCTGAGCTCAATAAAAATCTTACCCTTGTGTGTGATGAAAGTGTAGCCAAAAAAATAATTTTTAAATATAAGGAGGAATAAGAAATGGCAGTAAAAGTTGGAATTAATGGTTTTGGGAGAATAGGGAGATTGGCTTTCAGACTTATGTTTGACAGTCCAGAATTTGAAATCGTAGCATTAAACGATTTAACTGACGCAAAAACTTTAGCCCATTTATTGAAGTATGATACAGCCCAAGGTAAATACAAAGCAGATTCAATTGAGGCAAAGGATGGAGCTATCTCTGTAGATGGAAAGGAAATAAAAATCTATGCACAAAAAGACCCAGAAAACTTACCGTGGGGAGAACATGATGTAGATGTTGTAATTGAGTGTACAGGCTTCTTTAGAACTAAAGAATCAGCTGAAAAACACATTAAAGCAGGTGCAAAGAAAGTTATTATTTCAGCTCCAGCTAAAGGAGATTTAAAGACTGTTGTTTACAATGTGAACCATGACATTTTAGATGGTAGTGAAACCGTATTATCAGGAGCTTCTTGTACGACTAACTGTTTAGCACCGGTTGTAAAGGTTTTAGATGATAAGTTTGGTTTAGTTAAGGGATTAATGACAACTATACATGCCTACACAAATGACCAAAATACTTTAGATGGTCCCCATAAGGATTTAAGAAGGGGTAGAACGGCAGCTCAAAATATTGTTCCAACTACTACTGGTGCTGCAGTTGCAGTAGGTAAGGTGCTGCCTGAATTAAATGGTAAACTTGATGGTGGAGCTATGAGAGTTCCAACTATGACAGGTTCATTAGTAGATTTAACAGTTGAATTAGAAAAAAATGTAACAGTGGAAGAAATCAATGCTGCTATGAAGGCTGCATCAAATGAGACTTTAGGATACACAGAGGACCCGATTGTTTCATCTGATATAATTGGCTCTGAATATGGTACATTATTTGATGCAGGATGTACAAAAGTAATAGAAGTAGATGGAAAGCAGATGGTTAAAGTTGTTACTTGGTATGATAATGAGATGTCATATACTGCACAATTAGTAAGAACTGCTAAATATTTTGTGGATTTAATGAACAAGTAATATTCATACCTTACATAGGATAATAATAGAATAGCGGAACATTTAAGTTCCGCTATTTTTGGGCAAAGAGGAGGTTAAGTAATGGTTAAAAATGTAAGAGATTTAAAATTAAAGGGCAAGAAAGTGTTAATACGTGTTGACTTTAATGTTCCAGTAAAAGATGGTAAAATTACAAACGATAATAGAATTGTTGCTGCGATTCCTACTATTAAACACGTTTCAGAGGAAGGTGGAAAGGT
Source organism: Clostridia bacterium (assembly GCA_022361035.1). Lineage (GTDB taxonomy): Bacteria > Bacillota > Clostridia > Peptostreptococcales > Caminicellaceae > JAKSBP01. The sequence continues at coordinate 18,975 of JAKSBP010000420.1, read as the reverse complement.
TGTACTATTTTCTCACCTAGGGAGAATAAAGACTGAAGAAGATAAACTTACCAAGACTCTTAAACCAGTGGGAGAAAGACTTTCTCAGCTTCTTGATAGGGAAGTTAAATTTGTAGCTGCTACTAGAGGCGAGACTCTTGAAAATGCTATTGAAGAACTAAAGGAAGGGGAAGTTTTGCTTTTTGAAAATACAAGATTTGAAAAGGGTGAAACTAAAAATGATCCTGAACTAGGTAAGTATTGGTCATCCCTTGGAGATATATACATAAATGATGCCTTTGGCACTGCCCATAGAGCACATGCTTCTAACGTTGGAATAGCACAGAACCTTGAATCAGCTTCAGGCTTCTTACTAGAAAAGGAAATCAAATTCATAGGGGGAGCAGTTAGTAACCCAGAAAGCCCCTTAGTAGCTATCCTTGGAGGTGCAAAGGTTTCTGACAAGATAGGTGTTATAGAAAACTTAATTGAGAAAGCTGACAAGATATTAATTGGTGGAGGAATGATGTTTACATTCCTAAAGGCCCTCGGCAAGAACATTGGCAAGTCCCTCGTTGAAGAGGACAAAGTAGAACTTGCTAAATCCCTATTAGAGAAGGCTGGAGACAAATTAATATTACCCGTTGATACTGTGGCTGCAAAGGAATTTAAAAATGACACAGATTTTAAAGTAGTTCCTGTAGATAAAATAGGTGATGATGAAATGGGCCTTGATATTGGCTTAGATTCAATTAAGCTCTTTACAAAGGAACTTGAAGGTGCAAATACAGTTATATGGAATGGCCCAATGGGTGTATTTGAAATGGAGAACTTTGCAAAGGGTACAATTGGTGTTTGTGAAGCTATTGCAAAGTTAAAGGGAGCTACAACCATCATAGGTGGCGGAGACAGTGCGGCAGCAGCCATACAGTTAGGTTATGCTGATAAGTTCACCCATATATCTACTGGAGGAGGAGCCTCCTTAGAATATTTAGAAGGTAAAGTATTACCGGGTATAGCTTGTTTAGATAGATAATTAGATTATATAATTTATACTTAAGAGAGTTGTATAGTATTAAATACAGGGTAATTATAAAACTTACTTAAATTAAGTAAACTGAGGTGGTAAAATGAGATTGCCGATAATTGCAGGTAACTGGAAAATGCACATGACAAAGGATACTGCCCTTAGTTATCTTAAGGATTTAAAGGAAAGGGTTAAAGGTACAGATGTAGAAGTTGTTATTTGTCCTCCATCTACCCTTTTAAATCTTCTTAAGGAAGCTGCTAAAGGTACTAATATAAAAATTGGGGCACAAAATATGTATTGGGAAGAACAGGGAGCCTTTACAGGAGAGACTTCTCCAATAATGCTTAAGGACTTAGGTATTGACTATTGCATTATTGGTCACTCTGAAAGAAGGCAATATTTTGGAGAAACTGACGAAACAGTAAATAAGAAGATTAAGGCGGCTATAAAGCATGGGATAAAGCCAATAGTTTGCGTAGGGGAAACCCTTGAAGAAAGAAAAGAAGGAAAAACTGAAAGTTTAATTAAAAAACAAGTAGCCCAAGCTTTTAAAAATATAGATTTGGAAGATGTAAAGAACGTTGTGATAGCCTACGAACCTATTTGGGCAATCGGTACTGGGGAAACTGCTACTCCAGAAATGGCAAATAGTGCTATTGCCCATATAAGGGAAGTAGTTAGGGATATATATAATGAAGGTATTTCCGAGGAAATAAGGATTCAGTATGGTGGAAGTGTTAAGCCAAATAATATTGAAGAGCTAATGGGACAAGATGATATTGATGGTGCCTTAGTAGGTGGAGCAAGTCTAAAGGCAGACAGTTTTTCAGAAATAGTAAATTTTTAATCTTGAAATACTTAATTTAATCTGTTGGCTAGTAAACTATGTGTCTGGATTTTACAAAACTCCCGACTATAGGAACTAGCACAATAGGTTAACTTAAGAATATGTATGAAGATTTAAATATAAAATAATGAAATTAGGAGGAATTTAACATGTCAAATATAGTTGGAGTTTATAGTAGAGAGATTCTTGATTCTAGAGGAAATCCCACTGTAGAAGTAGAAGTATATTTAGAAGATGGTTCCTTTGGTAGAGCTGCTGTTCCATCGGGAGCATCTACGGGAGCCTTTGAAGCTGTAGAGCTTAGAGATGGAGACAAGGACAGATTTCTTGGTAAAGGTGTTCTAAATGCGGTAAGGAACATTAATGAAATAATTGCTCCTGAGATAATAGGCTTAGATGTTTTTGATCAAGTAGGCATTGATGAGTTAATGATAGAATTAGATGGTACCGATAATAAAGGTAAGTTAGGTGCAAATGCTATTTTAGGAGTTTCTATGGCAGTTGCTAAAGCGGCAGCAGATTCATTAGGAATCCCATTATATCAATACATAGGTGGAGCAAACGCAAAAACTTTGCCTGTACCGATGATGAATATCTTAAACGGTGGAGAGCATGCCGATAATAACGTTGATATTCAAGAATTTATGGTAATGCCTGTGGGAGCAAGGAGCTTTGCAGGAGCCTTAAGAATGGGTGCTGAAATATTTCATAACTTAAAGAAAGTTTTAAAGGAAAAGGGACTAAACACATCGGTAGGTGATGAAGGTGGTTTTGCTCCTAACCTTACTTCAAATGAAGAAGCACTACAAGTAATTATAGATGCAATTAAAAACGCTGGATACACACCAGGAAAAGACGTTATGTTAGCTTTAGATGTTGCAGCTACTGAAATTTATAATAAAGAAGAAAATAAATATGAGCTAACTGGAGAAGGGTTAGTTAAAACATCTGAAGAAATGGTTGAGTTTTACAGCAACTTAGTAGAAAAATATCCAATAATCTCTATAGAAGATGGACTTGATGAAGAAGATTGGGATGGATGGAAGCTATTAACTGAAAGATTAGGAGACAAAATTCAAATAGTTGGTGATGACTTATTTGTTACTAATACGGAAAGACTTTCAAGGGGTATTGAGAGTGCTACGGCAAACTCTATCCTTATAAAACTAAATCAAATAGGGACATTAACTGAAACATTAGATGCTATTGAAATGGCTAAAAGAGCAGGTTACACTTCAGTAATTTCCCATAGATCAGGGGAAACTGAAGATTCAACAATAGCTGACCTAGTTGTTGCAGTTAATGGTGGGCAAATTAAGACTGGAGCACCTTCAAGAACCGATAGAGTTGCTAAGTATAACCAATTATTAAGGATAGAAGATATGCTAGATAATTCTGCTAAATTTGCAGGAATTAAGGCCTTTTACAATATAGAATAATCATTATTTAGTATAAACTAACAAATAATGACAATAATATTTAAGAGGGTAATTTTTACCCTCTTAAATTATAAATATATGGACAAATTAAAATGCAAAGGTTTTCATAAAAATACTTTCTTATTATATTATTGATTTTAGAAAACTCCTATGTTAAAATTAGTTTGTTAAGTTTGAAAATGGGAGGTGGATAAATTGAAAACTTTATTTATGGTATTTCAGGTAATTTCTAGCTTGATTTTAATTATAAGTATACTATTACAGTCAGGTAAAAGTGCGGGATTATCAGGCTCAATAGCCGGTGGAGCAGAGCAACTTCTTGGAAAACAAAAGGGCAGAGGGTATGATGAAATGCTTTCCAAAGTTACAAAAATTGGAGCAGCTCTATTTATTATATGCTCATTAGTGTTAGTATATTTGCAAGGTTAAATTCAAAAAATGAGAATTTAATAAAAATATAAAGACATTTAAAGATTACTAATTTGTTTAAGGAGAATAAAAAATTTTGCTTATTTTTCCTTAAACAATTTTAATTGTAGAGGGAATATTGATACGTAATGTGAGGAGGCAGTTTAATGAACTATGTAGTATTAGTACCTGTTGTAGGAATAATTGCATTAATATTTGCTTATATATTGGCTTCAAGAATTAATAAGGTAGATGTTGGAAATGATAGAATGAAAGAGATATCTTCCTACATACAAGAAGGTGCTATGGCGTTTTTAACGAGGGAATATAAGTCATTATTAGTTTTTGCGGCAGTGTTATTTATAGTTATTGGACTTGGAATTGGCTGGATGACAGCTCTTTGCTTTATAATTGGAGCATCCTTTTCTGCTTTAGCTGGATTCTTTGGAATGAGAGTTGCTACTAAAGCAAATGTAAGAACTGCAAATGCAGCTAAAGAGAGTGGAATGAACAAGGCTCTTTCAGTAGCTTTTTCTGGTGGAGCAGTTATGGGCATGTCTGTTGTAGGTTTAGGACTTTTAGGTATCGGTGGACTTTATTTATTATTTGAAGACCCTGCAATTATTACTGGGTTTGGATTAGGCGCTTCATCAATTGCTTTATTTGCCCGTGTTGGTGGTGGTATCTATACTAAAGCTGCCGACGTTGGAGCCGATTTAGTTGGTAAGGTAGAGGCTGGAATTCCAGAGGATGACCCAAGAAACCCTGCAGTTATAGCAGATAATGTTGGAGATAACGTTGGTGATGTTGCGGGAATGGGAGCTGACCTATTTGAATCCTATGTAGGCTCTATTATATCAGCTATTACCCTAGGTATAGTTGCCCATGATGCTAGGGGTGCAATGTTTCCTTTAGTATTATCGGCATTAGGAATAATTGCTTCAATTATTGGAACTTTCTTTGTTAGGAGTGACGAGAACTCTGACCCCCATAAAGCACTTAAGCTTGGAACCTATGTAAGTGGTTTTATAGTAATTATTAGTGCCTTTGTTTTTAGTAGATATTTCTTTGGCAACTTAAATGCTTTCTGGGCAATTACTTCAGGATTAATTGTTGGTTTGATAATCGGACAACTTACAGAAATATATACCTCTGGTGATTATAAGTCAGTTAAGAAAATTGCTAAACAGTCGGAGACAGGTCCTGCTACAACTATTATAAGTGGTTTAGGTGTGGGAATGCTGTCAACTGCATATCCGATATTGTTTATCTGTGTCGGAATCTTAGTATCATATGAATTTATGGAACTTTATGGTATAGCCCTGGCGGCTGTAGGAATGTTGTCAACTGCGGGTATGACTATTGCAGTTGATGCATATGGACCTATTGCTGATAATGCCGGTGGTATTGCAGAAATGTGTGAGCTTCCTAAGGAAGTAAGGGGCATAACCGATAGACTTGATGCAGTTGGGAACACAACAGCAGCTATTGGCAAGGGTTTTGCAATTGGTTCCGCTGCACTTACAGCTTTAGCCTTATTTGCATCCTACTCAGCTGTTGCTGAAATTAGTGGAATTAATATTCTTGATCCAAAGGTCGTTGTAGGTCTATTAATTGGTGGTATGCTGCCATTTTTATTCTCTGCTATGACAATGGAATCAGTTGGTAAAGCTGCAAATGAAATGATTGAAGAAGTTAGAAGACAATTTAGAGAAATCCCAGGTGTTATGGAGGGAACAGCTAAGCCGGAATACGCTAAGTGCGTTGATATAAGTACTGCTTCTGCTCTAAAGGAAATGTTAATACCGGGAATAATGGCAGTTCTTGCACCTATTGTAACGGGATTGATTTTAGGGAAGGAAGCACTAGGAGGATTATTGGCTGGTGCATTAGTAACCGGTGTACTTATGGCCATATTTATGGCTAATGCAGGTGGAGCATGGGATAATGCTAAGAAGTATATTGAAGAAGGACATCATGGTGGAAAAGGAAGTGAGTCCCATAAGGCCGCAGTAGTTGGTGATACTGTTGGGGACCCATTCAAAGATACTTCTGGACCATCAATAAATATACTTATTAAGTTAATGACCATAGTTGCATTAGTATTCGCACCATTATTTAACGCATTAGGTGGTCTATTCTAATATAGCATAATATATACAATACCCTATTCTTTAAGAATAGGGTATTCAGATTGTTAACAAAGTTAACAAGATGGTAGGCTTTAACAAACTTCCAAGTTCAAGGCACGCTGAAATTGAGGAGCGGAGCTTATAATAAAAAGGGAGTCTATTTGCCTTTAGCAAATACCATAAAATTTCCCACGAACTTATCAGTTCGTTCTAAAATTTTATTGACTAAGTGAGCACCGGAGATTTTAGCAGTAACGCAGAAATTGGGAGTTTGTTAACAGCCTCAATACCCTATTCTTTAGGAATAGGGTATTTTTACGTCAAAAAATCTTTAAAATATTAAAGGCACTGATGTTAGGTTTTAGTGAAATCTTAGCAATAGTTTTTTATACTTAAAGATTGTATATAAGGTCATATGCCTCCAACAACTGACCCATGATATCTATATAAGGTAATGGTGATATCGAAGCATAGGATTCATAGGTGGCAGCTTACTCATAAGAGTATTATATATTGATAATCGTGTATTTACGATATCAAAATTAATATTACTCATAAATACGTCGATGTATTTACTCCTATCAATTCCGAAATCAATCATATAAGCATGTTCATACACATCTAAGATTAATAATGGAAAGGCATTCCATACAAGACCTTTATCATGGGAATCTTGTCCATAAATATGAAGTCTATTATCTATTGGGTCTATTGCCAAGACTGCCCATCCCCTCATAGATAAACCAACACCCTTAAAGCGATTTTGAAAATCTGAATATGAACCGTAGTCTCTAATAATAAGTTCTAAAATAGGGCCAAAGGGTCTTGTAGAATTTCCTCCAAGGTTTTCAAAATAGAGTTCATGAAGCTTTACACCATTAAGGGCGTAACTTTCTCCTAGTTTTAGACTTCGTAGAGTACTAAATGTGGGATTGGACCCTTTAAAATCCTTTTTTTTAGCTAAAATATTCCATATTTCGTTGATTTTTTTTACATAGCCCTCATAGAGTTTATAATGCTGTGTAAGCTGATTCATGGATATGCCATTTACACTTTCAAAATCAAAAACCTTTGTATTGATTTCCTTTACCACTGACTTTCACCACCAAAAAATTTATTTTCCTACATAATATGTTACAGATAGTGAACTTGTTAAAGTTTGGACCTGCTTAATTTTCATAATCCTTGAAAAGTAGAAATATGCTAATATTTCAAAGATTGAGAATCCTTGAATTTTATAGGATTCATCCCTTTTTCTACTCCTTTTACCGTCGTCAATAAAGTTAATTATTTGACAAACGACTTGCTAAATAGCTATAAATTTCTTATAATTAATTAAATAGATGTAATTATGTATTTTTGTGATAATTTGGATTTATGGTATATATAGAAACATATATTAAATCCCCCTTGGAGGATAGTATGAAATTTAGATTAAGCGTTAATTTTAAAATAATTATTTTAGTAATAGCAATTGTAAATTCAGTACTGATTTTAGTTATTGTAATGATTGTAAATCAAATTTATCAATTAGAGATTAATCGGACAGAAGAGTCAGCAATGGACTTGGCCCAATCAATTGCAAGGATCCCTGCAATATCAGAGAATATTGAAAAAGAAGACGGTATAAATGTTATTCAACCTTTAGTTGAGGGGATAAGAAAGAATACTCAAGCAGATTTTATTGTAATTTTAGACATGGAGGGTATTCGATACTCACATCCAGTAGAAGATAGATTAGGTCAATACTTTGTGGGAGGCGACGAAAAGAGGGTTTTAGTAAGTGGAGAATCCTATGTTTCCGAGGCTGTTGGAACCTTGGGAGAATCTAAAAGGGCCTTTGTTCCTATATATAAAGAGAATAAGCAAGTGGGAGCCGTAGCTTTAGGTATTTTAGTAAAGGGTATTAAAGAAAGGATAGATTCGATTTTAAGTTCGACTTATATTGTTTTGCTGTGGGGTAATTTATTAGGGATAGTAGGATCTGTACTTTTAGGGAATAATGTTAAAAAAAGTATTTTTGGATTAGAGCCTAGGGAGATTGCAATGATTTTGGAGGAGAAAAATGCTATAATTGACTCTCTAAAAGAGGGTGTTATTGCCATAGATAAGGATAGGAAGATAACATTAATCAATAGGGAAGCAAAGAAACTTTTAAATTATGGAGAAGAGATTATGGGAATGGACATTAATCAGATTATTAAAAATACGCGGTTACCTATTTTGTTACAGACCGGTGAAGCTGAATATAGTAGAGAACAAATTATTAATGATACCGTCGTTTTAGTTAACAGAATTCCAATAAAAGTTGAGGATGAAGTTGTGGGAGTTGTAGCATCCTTTAATAAAAAAAATGAAGTTCAAAGGCTTGCTGAAGAGTTGACGGGGGTAAAGAAATTTGTAGAAGCTTTACGCAGTCAAAATCATGAATTTATGAATAGGCTTCATACAATTTCAGGGTTAATTCAATTAAAAGAATATGATAAAGCAATGAGTCTAATATCCAAGGTATCTTCTGAAAAACAGGAGATAACCTCTTTTATAATCGATAGGATTAAAGTAAATGAAATTGCTGGATTAATAATAGGCAAATTTGACCGGGCAAATGAATTAAAAATAGATTTTAAAATAGATAGTAATAGTAGCCTATGTCGGAGTTATTCCTTAGAATTTAAAAATAGTTTAGTTACTATAATTGGCAATTTAATTGATAATGCCATTGAAAGCTTGAATGATGTAAACATCAAAGAGAAAAAAATATATATTGGTCTTTTTGAAGAGGAGAATGATTTGAAGATTGTAGTTAAAGATACTGGAGTAGGTATTCCCGATAGTCTGAAAACTAAAATATTTGAACGTGGTTTTTCGACTAAAGTAGGGAATTCTCGTGGGATAGGATTAGATTTGATTAAAAGCAATATTAATCTCTTGGAAGGTAATATTGAACTGAAGTCAAAGGTTAATCAAGGAGCTGAATTTATAGTAACTACTCCTTACCAAAATTAATGGAGGTAATGTTATGATGGATAATATTAATGTTCTAATAATAGAAGATGACCCTATGGTTGCCTATATCAATCGGCAATATGCAGAAAAAATATCTGGTTTTACTGTAATAAAGGAAATTAACTTTGATAAAGAAAGTAGCCTTGATGAAGAGGATTTAAAAAAAGTGGATCTATTATTATTAGATATACATTTACCGACTAAAAATGGGATTACCTTATTAAAAGAGATAAGAAATTCTAATGAAAATATTGATGTTATTATTATTAGCGCTGCTAAAGATGCAAGCTATATAAATAATGCTATGCAGTTGGGAGTAGTCGATTATTTAATTAAACCCTTTACATTTGACAGATTTAAAGAGTCCTTATTAAAATATAAAAAAATAAGGGAGGAGCTTGAGGAGAAGTCTTGTTTTAAACAACAGGAAGTAGACAGGTTGATGAATAGGAATTTTTCTATAAAGGAACTTGACCGCCCTCAAGAAGAGATTAAAGAGAATGAAGGAGTAAAAATTGATAAATATATTCGTGATTTACCAAAGGGATTAAATAATATAACCTTAGATAAGATAAATAAATATATAGGAAGTGAAGGCAAAGAGCTTACTACAGAGAATATTGCTGAAAAACTCAATTTATCTAGAGTATCTGTTCAGCGCTATTTAAAGTATATGTTAGATGAAGAAAAAGTAGAGGTGAGGAAAGAATACGGGAAAGTAGGACGCCCGAAGCATTATTATAAATATAAAGATTAAAAACGAAGTTAATTATCATTATATTTCCTACAAATTAAGATTGACTATGTATTGTAGAATCTTTGTAGTTCCTTTTCCATTAGAGTTTAGTATAAGTGCTTTTTAGGAAATATCTAGTACAGCTTTAAAATCTCATTCCTTTTCTTGTTAATCTCTTAACAATATGAACATTATGCATAAATTGTCGTATTGTTAAAATTTCTTTCTAATAATGAGTATTTTGTCGTAATTTAAGATTGATTATATATATTAAGATGTGTATAGCCCATTTTTATTGGGCTTTTTTTATGGCTTATTTTAAGAGAAGTAGAGGATTTGAACAATTGAATCTAGACTTTTAACTATAGTTTCCCATTTGTTAATTAATTAATAATATGAACATTATGGACAAATTATTGTAGGGAAATAACTTATATATTATACTTACATTGCAAATAGGTCTAATAGATATAGTAACAGTGGGATTTACTTTACAAAATTAGCATTTATTTTACAAAATTTTTAAAACACTATCATATTAAATGTGAGAGGAGGTGAATATCTAGATTTTTTGAAGACTAATTGATAAAAGTCTAGGTGAATAAAATGAATTATAGTTATTATCCAGGTTGTACTTTAAAAACTAAAGCACGGGATTTAGAAGAATCTGCTTTAAATTCTGCCCAGGCCTTAGGCGTTAATTTAGTAGAACAAGAAGAATGGCAATGTTGTGGGGCGGTATATCCTTTAGCCTCCGATGAAATAGCAACAAAGCTATCCTCAGTTCGTAGTTTAGTTGCAGCACATGAGAAGGGTGAGAAATTGGTTACCCTTTGTTCAGCCTGTCATCAGGTGATTAAGAGAGTTAATCATGACATGAAGACTAAAGAAGATATAAGGGACAAGGTCAATAACTATCTTCAATTAAAAGAAGATTATCAAGGAGAGAGTAAGGTTATTCACTATCTAGAACTTTTACGGGATGACATTGGTTTTGAAGCCTTAGCTAAAAAGGTTAAAGTTTCTTTAGAAGGCCGGAAAATAGCAGCCTATTATGGATGTTTATTGTTACGTCCAAAGGAGATTATGGAATTTGATGATCCAGAAAGGCCAACTGTCCTGGAAGATTTTCTAGAGTGTCTAGGGGCTAATGTAATAAATTATCCCTATAAAACAGAGTGTTGTGGTGGTTACCTATCTATTGATAAGGAAAAGGTTGTCCAGAAAATGGTTAATAATATTATTAGTTCGGCCCTTGAGCAGGGTGCTAAAGAGATTGTAACTGCCTGTCCCCTTTGTAAGTATAATTTAGAAAATAGTAGTTTGTATAATAAAGAAGATATATCTATTAGTTATTTCACAGAACTTTTAGCAGAAGCCTTAGATGTAGATGTAAAAGAAGATTAGAGCTCTTAGAGATAGAGAGGAGGCTAATGATGTCGAGAGAAAAAATTACTCCTGATATTACACAAAAGGAAACAGTTAAAATTTCTGAGATAAGTGAAGAAAATATCCTTGACTGTCTTCAGTGCTCCAAGTGTACAGCGGGTTGCCCTGCTATTCATGGCATGGATATATTACCCCATCAGGTGATAAGATTATTACAATTAGGTCAGGTAGATAAATTATTAAATAGTGAAACGATTTGGAGTTGTGCCTCTTGTTTTACATGTGCATCCCGTTGTCCTAGAGATGTAGACATATCTAAACTTATGGAGGCCTTACGTTTGATGGTAATTAGAGTTAAAGGAAGTAATAAGTTGAAAGTAGAAAAGATACCGAAGCTATTACAGAAGAATATGCCACAGCAAGGAATTGTTAGTGGATTTCGTAAGTATGTTAAATAAGAAAATTGCATAATAAATGTGGTATGGCTCTAGGGCATTTAAGACTACATGTGGTAGTAAGTCTTTGAGGATTGTAATTATGCAATTTGCTCAAATAAAAAAATTTATTATTTTATTAAGGGGGGTTGTAATTGCAGAGGGTTGGAGTTTTTATTTGTTGGTGTGGTACTAATATTTCAAATACAGTAAATATAGATGAAGTTATGACAGCTGTTGAGAATATGCCCGGTGTTGCGTATTCCAAAGATTATCAATATATGTGTTCTGAAATAGGACAAAACTTAGTTAAGGATACCATTAAAGAGCATAATCTAAATAGAATCGTTGTTGCGTCCTGTTCCCCTAGAATGCATGAATCTACTTTTAGAAAGGCGGCAGAAGCAGCAGGGTTAAATCCTTACTTATTAGAGATTGCTAACATAAGGGAGCATTGCTCTTGGGTCCATAAAGATAAGGAAGCTGCTACTCAAAAAGCTATTAGTCTTACGAGGGCGGCTGTAGCTAAAGCAATTTTAAATGATGAATTAATACCTGGTGAGGTAGGGGTTGAACGAAGGGCCCTTGTAATTGGTGGAGGAATTGCCGGAATTCAGACTGCATTAGATATTGCAGATGCCGGTTATGAAGTTGACCTTGTAGAGAAGACACCTAGTATTGGTGGAAAGATGGCACAGTTAGACAAAACCTTTCCTACATTAGATTGTTCAGCTTGTATTTTGACTCCTAAGATGGTTGATGCATCTATGAGCTCTAAAATCAATCTTTATACCTATAGTGAAGTAGAAGAGGTAAGTGGTTTTGTAGGCAATTTTGAGGTGGCCATTAGACAGAAGGCTCGAAGCGTAGATATGGAAAAATGTACAGGTTGTGGCATTTGTTTAGCTAAATGTCCTATTAAAACTGCTCTGAGTGAATTTGAAGAAGGCTTGTCTAATCGTCCAGCTATTTATACTCCATTTCCCCAAGCCGTTCCTAATGTACCGGTTATAGATAGAGAAACATGTATGAAATTCCGAACTGGAAGATGTGGGGTTTGTGAGAAGGTCTGTCCAACTAAAGCTGTAGATTATGATCAAAAGGATCAAATATTAAATAAAAAATATGGTGCTATTATCGTAACCACAGGCTACGATTTAATTGATTTAGATTACTTTGGGGAGTATCAGTATATGGATCATCCCGATGTAATTACTGGATTAGAATTCGAAAGGTTAGTTAATGCTGCAGGCCCAACGGGTGGAAAGTTAATTAGGCCATCGGATAAGAAAAAACCTAAAAAGGTAGTATTCATTCAATGCGTAGGTTCTAGGGATAAATCAGACCGTGGTAAGTCTTACTGCTCTAAGATTTGTTGTATGTATACAGCAAAGCATGCAATGCTCCTTAAGGATAAGTATCCCGACTCTGAAGCCTATGTATTCTATATAGATGTTCGTACTGCTGGTAAAGGCTTTGAAGAATTCCAAAGAAGAGCTGTGGAGAATTATGGAGTTAATTATATCAAAGGAATGGTAGGTAAGATATTCCCCACTAATAATAAGCTTCAAGTAAATGGTGTAGATTCCTTAAGTGGAGAAATTCTTCAAATAGATGCTGATATGGTTGTTTTAGCAGCGGCTACTAAGGCTAAACCAGAGGCAGATGATGTGGCGAGAATGTTAAGTATTAGTACAGACAGTGATAGTTTCTTCTCAGAAGCTCATCCTAAGCTTCGCCCAGTAGAAACCCATTGTGCTGGTATATATTTAGCAGGTGCCTGTCAAGGGCCTAAGGATATTCCAGAAACCGTAGCTCAAGCAAGTGCAGCGGCAGTAAAGGCTATTGGGGTACTAAGTAAAAGCAAATTGGTTAATAACCCTTGTGTCTCTGAGGTTGATAAATCTATTTGTAGCGGATGTTTGGCATGTGCTGATATGTGTCCCTATGAAGCTATATCGGAGAAAATAGTTGAAGAGAAAGCTAATGGAAAAATAGTTGGACGTAGAGTAGCTGAGGTAAATGAGACTCTTTGTCAAGGTTGTGGAGGATGTACAGTAACTTGTCGTCCCGGTGCCATTGATCTTAAAGGATTTTCCAACAAGCAGATTTTGGCGGAGGTGGATGCAATATGTCGGTAGTAGCTAGTAGCACTTCAGTAAAAAACGTAGAAGAGTTTGAACCTTTAATAGTAGCCTTTTGCTGTAATTGGTGTAGCTATGCTGGGGCAGATTTAGCTGGAACTAGTAGATTAAATTATCCTGCTAATATCAAAATTATTCGTGTTCCCTGTTCTTGCAGAGTTAATTCTAACTTTGTCTTGCGTGCTTTTCAGCGTGGTGCCGATGGGGTTATTGTTGCTGGATGTCATCCTGGTGATTGCCATTATATGACAGGAAATTACTATACCAGACGCCGATTTTCACTTTTGAAAAATCTTTTGGAGTATGTTGGTATTGAGGAGGCAAGGTTCAAAGTAGACTGGATATCAGCTTCTGAGGGGAATAAATTTGCATATGTGATGAATGATGTTTTAGAAAAAGTTCATAAACTTGGTCCAAATAGAAAGTTGAGGGATTCAAGATGGAAAAGATAAGAGAGGAAATTAAAGAAAAAGCACGTCAGGCCTTAGCCAGCAAAGAAGTAGATGTGATTTTAGCTTGGGAAAAGGGCGAGTTATGGTATGATTCCTATCCTGCTTTCTTTACAAAGGAGAAAGACATTGATTCCCTTGTTTGGGATTCCTTCTGTGTTAATAATCTTAGTAAATATTTACTTGAGTATACCATGACTGATAAGAAGATAGGTGTATTTGTTAAGGGGTGTGATGCTTTAGCCTTTAATCAATTAGTCCAAGATAATCGTGTATCTAGAGATAAAGTTGTACTTTATGGTTTACCTTGTTCAGGCATGGTGGACCCTGATAAAGTAAGAACAAAAAATCTGAATCAAGGATTAACTGAAATTAAAAAGTCTAAAGATAAATTGATATTTATAACTAAAGATAAAGAAATTACTGTTCCTGCCCATGAAGTTTACTATGATAAATGTCTTCATTGCCGCTATCCAAATCCTGTGACCTATGATCAATTAGTGGGAGAGACGGTGGCAGCAGAAGGAGTTTTAGATGATTCAGTACGATTTTCAGGGGTTAAAGAGCTTGAGGAATTAAGCTGTGAAGAACGTTTTGAATATTGGGATGGTCAATTTTCTAAATGTATTAGATGCTTTGCATGTCGTAATGTTTGTCCAGCCTGTAGTTGTAAGCAGTGTACCTTCGATGATTCTGACTTAGAGGTATTAGGTAAAGCACGGGAAGATAGTGAAGATAAATTCTTTCATCTTATTCGAGCCTATCATGTGGCAGGTCGCTGCATAGACTGTGGTGAATGTAGTAGAGTCTGTCCACAGGATATTTCGTTAGAGAAATTAAATCGTAAGCTAATCAAGGATATAAACGAGCTTTATGGAGAATATCAAGCGGGTTTAGACCCTTCAGCTAAGGCACCCCTTGGAACTTATAAATTAGAAGATGCCGATAGTTTTACAGTAGGTGAGAAGGGGGGAAAGAAACGTGAAAAAAATAGCAAAAGATAAGCTGTCCTTGTTATGGAAAAAGATTGCTGAAAATTATCAGTTATTCCTTCCAATTACAGAAGGGAAAGTGGTAAACTTTTCAATCTGGGAAGAAGGAGCTGAAGTTGATTTAAATACTTTAAGAACAGTTAATTCTCCTAAAAATATAATCTTTCCTCAAACTGAAACGTATCTAAAATTCAAGAAGGAAGGTAAGAAGCTAAACTTAGAAGTAGTGGCCAACAAAGGAGAATATGTAGTATTTGGAGTTAGATCCTGCGATGTGGCTAGCTTTAAGCTGCTAGATAATGTATTTTTAGATGAGCCTATTGATAAATTTTATGAAGAAAGTCGCAAAAAAGGATTGATAATATCCCAAGCTTGTTTAAATCCACAAGAGACTTGTTTCTGTAATTCCTTTGGAATAAATCCAGAGTTAGCCCCAGAGGGTGCAGATATATCTACTTGGGAGCTAGGTGACCTGCTATTTTGGGAGGCCCAAAGTGAAAAGGGTAAGAACTTAACAGAGGCACTGGGAGATATTTTAGAGGAAGTAATAGAGGATGAACAGGAGAAACTTAATCAGTTAAAAACTGGTATAAAAGATAGGCTAAAGGATTTACCTCTAGCTCAGATTAATCCTGAAACAATAGGGGGCGACCTTAAAGAGATTTTTGATTCTGAAATCTGGGATGAACTGCATAGACGTTGTCTAGGGTGTGGAATGTGTACTTATGTATGCCCTACATGTCATTGTTATGATGTAAAAGACTATGATGGTAATAAAGGTGGAGAAAGATTCCGCTGCTGGGATTCCTGTATGTTTTCCGATTTTACCATGATGGCCCACGGTAACCCTCGTACTACTCAAAAAGAACGGGTAAGGCAACGCTTTATGCATAAATTGGTGTACTATACAAATAATTATAAGTCTTATGCTTGTGTTGGTTGTGGAAGATGTACAGAAAAGTGTCCCGTTAGTTTAGATATAGTTAAAGTTATTAAAAAGCTAGGTGGTGAAAGAAATGAGTTGTAATTGCCATGACGACCCATTAGTACCTGTAATTGCTGTGGTAGACAGGATTAGAGAAGATACAGCGGATATTAAGACCTTTCAGGTTAAAAAGCCTAAAGAAGGTCTTCCCTTTACCTTTAAACCGGGCCAATGTGCTATGCTTTCGGTTCCTCCTGTGGGTGAGGCGATTTTTTCAATTACTTCATCACCTACACAACAAAACTTTCTTGAATTCAGTATAAAAAATGTAGGAAAAGTTACTGATTGTCTACACCAGGTAGAAGAGGGAACTGAGATTGGTATTAGAGGGCCCTATGGCAATAATTTTCCAGTAGAAGAGTTTAAAGGGAAGGATTTACTCTTTATAGGTGGAGGGATAGGATTAGCTCCCCTTCGCTCTGTAATTAATTATACTTTAGATAATCGAAATGACTATGGCAAGATTGATATAGTATATGGGGCTAGAAGTCCTAAGGATTTTGTTCATAGTAATGACCTCTATCATAATTGGGTTCAAGCAGAGGGTACCGATGTTCACCTTACCATAGATAAAGAATTTGAAGACTGGAAGGGGAATGTAGGCTTTGTTCCTCAATATATAGAAGAATTAAACTTCTCTTGTGATAAAGTGGCATTAGTTTGCGGACCACCGATTATGATTAAATTTGTATTGGAAGTACTAGAGAAATTAGGTTTTGACCAAAAACAGATTTACACAACTCTGGAACTAAAGATGAAATGCGGTATAGGTAAATGTGGACGTTGTAATATTGGGGATAAATACGTATGTAAGGACGGTCCCGTATTTAGATGTGATGAACTTGGAAAACTTCCCGATGAATATTAATTGATAGATTATTTCAATAAACAAGAGATATGAAATGTTGAATAGATGACAAGGAGGTATTAAAATGTCTGAAAAAGAGATGGTTAACGTTTATATATTGGGTAAGAAATACTCTGTTCCCAGTAGTTTAACAATAATGGACGCTATGGAGTATGCAGGTTATCAATTGACAAGGGGTTGTGGTTGCCGATCGGGATTTTGCGGTGCATGTGCCACTATCTATAGAATTAAAGGAGAAAAGGAGTTAAAGGTTTCTTTAGCCTGTCAATCTAGGGTTGAAGATGAGATGTATCTGACTCAACTACCCTTCTTTCCTGGAGATAAACAAGAGTATGACATAAATGAGTTAGAACCAACTGCAGAGGCGATTGCACAGTATTATCCAGAAATATATAGCTGTATTGGATGTAACTCTTGTACTAATGGTTGCCCCCAAGACCTTAATGTAATGCAATATATAGGATATAGTCAGAGAGGAGAATTAGAAAGCTGTGCCCATGAGTCCTTTGACTGTATTATGTGTGGAATTTGTGCTTCTAGATGTCCTGCTAGCATTACCCATTATCAAGTTGGATTATTGGCACGCCGCCTTACTGGAAAATATATTGCACCTAATGCTAAGCATTTGGAAGATAGAGTTCAAGAGATTAAAGAGGGTAAGTTTGATAAAGAATTAGAAGAATTAATGAACATGAACAGTGAAGAGTTGAAAAAAGCATATAATTCAAGAAGTATTGAAAAATAGTTTTAGTTTTTATATAAAGGAGGTAGTTTCGTGTATACAGCACAGATGAGGGAATTAATTAAAAAAGTAGAAGAAACACGTCCAAAAAGATTGGGTATTGAATTCCCGAGAATGACCCATGAAGAGCGGATAGAAGTATTGAATGGATATCATCCTGATTATAGTGATAAAGGATTTAGAAATATAAAGGTCGGTGTAAATAAAGGAGATAAGATTCCTCAGGAGTTGGCTGACCTTATCGAGGCGAAGAGCAGATTAAGCAAGGAAGAACTGGATTTAAACCAGATTAAATATGATGTAGATGTCCTAATCATCGGAGGAGGGGGAGCAGGAGCTGCTGCGGCCCTTGAGGCTAAGAACAATGGGGCAAGCGTATTAATTGCTACTAAGTTGCGCTTTGGCGATGCTAATACGATGATGGCTGAAGGTGGTATTCAAGCTGCCGATAGAGAAAGTGATTCTCCTGCTAAACACTACCTTGATGTAATGGGTGGAGGACACTACGTTAACAAACCAGAATTAGTTCATGCTTTAGTAAATGATGCTCCTGGTATTATCAGTTGGTTAGAAGGATTAGGAGTAATGTTTGATAAAGAGCAAGATGGAAGAATGATAACGACCCACGGTGGTGGAACCTCTTCCAAGAGAATGCATGCTGCTGCAGATTATAGTGGGGCTGAAATCATGCGTACCCTTCGTGATGAAGTTTATAATAAGGGAGTAGAAGTAACAGAGTTCTCTCCTGCTGTAGAGCTGTTATTAGATAGTGATGGGAAAGCTGCCGGTGCCATTTTATATAATTTAGAGACCGAAGAGTATTATGTTGCCAGGGCTAAAACCGTTATATTAGCTACAGGTGGCGCAGGTAGATTACATTATCAAGGTTTCCCAACTTCAAACCATCATGGTGCCACAGCCGATGGCTTAGTAATGGGATATAGGGCTGGAGCTGAATTGATTTTTGCAGATACTATTCAGTATCATCCTACTGGTGTAGCCTTCCCACTTCAAATTTTTGGTGCCTTAGTTACAGAGAAGGTTAGGAGTTTAGGGGCTACTCCCATTAATATTGACGGAGAGCAGTTCGTTTTCCACTTAGAAACTAGAGATGTGGAAGCCGCTGCAATTATTAGGGAATGTCATGGTAAAAATAAAGGAATAAAAACTGATACTGGCGGCCTTGGTGTTTGGCTAGATACCCCTTTAGTTGATTTAATCCACGGGGAAGGGACAATTGAGAGGCGATTGCCAGCAATGTATAGACAATATAAAAGATTTGATATAGATATGAGCAAAAAGCCTATTTTAGTCTATCCTACCTTTCATTATCAAAATGGAGGACTTTTAATAGATAAACATGGTCAGACAAAGGTGGAAAATCTTTATGTAGCA
>JAKSBP010000440.1 GCA_022361035.1 Clostridia bacterium | reverse complement strand
TAAAGTAATTCCTAATTCTCTAGCAATGTCTACAGCTAAATCAGTGGGGGCAGACCTTGATACAACAATTGGTATTCTCGCCTTTCCAGATTTCAGTAACATTTCTGAGGACATTCTCCCACTGGTAAAAATAATCTTATCATCAAGGTTAATATCCTTTATAAAGGCTTCACCAATGACTTTATCCATAGCATTATGTCTTCCAACATCCTCATGAAATATCAATACTTCTCTTTTATTACATAAAAGGCAACTATGAACTCCTCCAGTTTTAATAAACAGCTCAGACCTTTTATTGAATTCACTAGAGATTTTCAAAATATATTCCTTGCTCACTTCAAATCTATTATATATTTTCTTCGTCTTTAAAGCGTCTATAATACTATAAAAACTAATCTCCTTACCACCACCTGTTGTTATGCTTCCTTTACCGTAAAACTTGCAGGTTAATAAATTATTTCTATTTATTTCTACATGTGCTATTCCACTTTCCTCATTAATCTTTATACTTCCTATATCTTTCTTACTCTCAATAAATCCCTGGGAACTCAAAAAGCCTAATACTAGGTAATATAGGGAGTCTGGAGTACACATAAGAGTTATAAATTCTTCACCATTCAAGAATATTGTCAAAGGATACTCTTTTATTACAAGGTCTTCCCTTGGGGACATCTTCCCATCCTCAATTTTTTTAACTACTATGTCCTTGTAAGTCTGCATACCTATTCTCCCATCCCTTAAACTCTATACAATACCTTTCTAGCTCTTCCCTTGTATTGAGATTTTCAAACATCTTCCATTTAGGACTAAAACATCTTGCTACCTTTTCTTCAATATATATAACATTTAATCCTCTTACCAAGGAGTGTATACTTCTTTGCCCAGAATTTATATATTCTTCCATATAAGCTAGGATGTTTTTAGAGTAGAAACAGTTAAAGGGTTCAATCCATTCTCTAAAACAAGTTACTAATCCGTCAAAACAACTTCTTCCTCCCATTAAAATCCTCATCATGTATTTCACATATTCATTATTTATATAGGGCATATCGCATGCAATTACATAATTATACATACTGGTAGAATTTTTTAATCCCACATGTAATCCCCCTAAAGGACCAATGTTTTTTATTTCATCCTCTACTAAAATTACATTGGGGTTACTATAAATGCTTTTAACATTGCTTACTACAATAATCTCTTCAAAGGTTTTATTTAGGTTATCAATGATTATATCCATGAGATAATTATCACCAATTTTTATAAGCTGTTTATCAAAACCCATCCTTGAACTTTTACCACCGGCTATGATAATTGCTGTACCTATTTTTTTCATAATAACCCCTACCCTCTAGTTACACTTTTCTACTTTTACTGCACACACCTTGAGTTCCGGTATATTAGAAATATCATCTAATGCTGTATTCGTCAAAATATTAGCAGCTCCTTCTGCAAAATGAAATGGAATAAATACTACTTCATTGTCAACAATATCTGTAATCTTTGCCTTTGTCTTTATTGTACCTCTTCTTGAGGATACTCTAACTCTTTCACCATCCCTAATCCTTAACATATGTGCAGTCTTCGGTGAAATTTCTATAAAGCTTTCAGGGGCAATTCTATTTAATCCCTCAACTCTACCGGTCATACTCCTAGTATGATAGTGATATAAAATACGCCCTGTTGTAAGAATTAATGGGTATTTTTCATCGGTTTCCTCCGCAGGGGGTTTATAATCTATACCAGTGAATAAGCCCTTACCCCTAGCAAATTTATCTTTATGAAGATACTTAGTTCCAGGATGGTCCTCCCTTGGACAGGGCCATTGAAGTCCGATTTTTTCTATTCTATCATAGCTTATACCTCCATATTGGGGGGTAATAGATGCAATTTCATCCATTATCTCCCTAGGGCTTTTATACTGACGTTTATATCCTAATCTATTCATTATTTCCATAAGTATTTTCCAATCGGGCTTAGCTTCACCTGGAGCTTCAACAGCCTTTCTAATCCTCTGTATCCTTCTTTCTGAGTTTGTAAAGCTACCATCCTTTTCAGCAAAGCATGAAGCTGGCAATACTACATCAGCAAATTCAGCGGTTTCAGTTAAAAATATATCTTGAACTATTAGAAAGTCTAAATTTTTTAATGCTTTCCTAACGTGATTGATATCGGGATCAGATACCATAGGGTTTTCACCCATAATATACATAAATCTCACATGACCATCATAGGCACCTTCCACCATTTTAGGTATAGTTAAACCTACTTTATCGGACAACTGAGCTTTCCAAAATCTTTCAAATTTCTCTTTAACCTTTGGTTCAGATACACTTTGATATCCCGGATAAACATTTGGAAGGGCTCCCATATCACATGCCCCTTGAACATTATTTTGTCCACGTAGGGGATTAACTCCACAGGATTCTCTTCCTATATTTCCACACATCATGGCAAGATTAGCTATACTTTTAACATGCTCCGTTCCTGAGCTGTGCTGTGTTATACCCATTGTATAGAATATACCCGCTTTATCTCCCCCGGCATATATTCTAGCAGCCCTTCTCATATCATCGGCATCTACTCTACAGATTTTTGCCGCCTTTTCTGGGGTAAAGTCCTTTATAGCTTCTACCAACACCTCAAAGTTCTCTGTCCTTTCATCTATATATTCCCTATTATAAAGCCCCTCCTTTAGTATTACATTCATCATACCATTGAACAGGGCAACATTACTCCCGGGCTTAATTTGAAGAAATAC
>JAKSBP010000254.1 GCA_022361035.1 Clostridia bacterium | reverse complement strand
TTTGCCCAATTCAACTTTCGGTATTCATTTTCTGTAATTGATTTATGGTACTTAAGCACATTTCATAGAACGTTCCTTTAATGTACTTATTTTTCTTAATTCTTCTTATAGAAAATATTAATATTGGTAATGTTGCAGATGTGAATAAAACATATCTATAGAAAATATTGATATCATTTTGTAATACAGATTGTAATACAGATTTAATAAGAAATATAAATACTGTAAATGATAACGCATCTTGAAAGATATTCAACATGTTATTGTCTTTAATCATATAAATTTTATGGTTTACTAGTAATTTTTCTCTTTCTAAATCATCATAGCCGTTTAAAAAATTATTTTGGTAGCATTCCTTAATTTTTTCATGGAATATCCTAAAGCAATGAGGTGAACTTAATTCTTCATCATTAATCGTTATGTCTGCATGTTTCTTTAGTTCCTTTTTAAAAATCTTCTTGAAATTCATACAAATCTCCTCTTGATATAATGTCATTTTGAATACTACGTTTATGTTGCTGCTCACCATTCATAATCATCTGGGTTTGGTTTGAGGGTTTCTGCTATAGCTTGACACTCCTCTTTGAATTTACAGTATCCGCACTCGTGATGTGTCTCATAAAATCTATCACAATTTGGAATGCCATATTTTCTAATCATAGCATCCCTTGTGACAAGCCAAATACCACCAGATTTCCGACACTCTTTTTCTTTTATGAATACATTATATCTTGTGCAGTTGTCATAGAGAGTCTTAGGGCTAATATCCCATCCCTCTTTATCTTTTCTTTCTTGTCCTGCTTCTTTTAGTGTCATGGTTTCGTAGAGAGGATTTTTTTCTATTTTAATCAGCCCCTTTATATATTAATTTATATCTTTAAACTTTTTAAT
The DNA here is from genome assembly GCA_022361035.1 of Clostridia bacterium. Taxonomy (GTDB): domain Bacteria; phylum Bacillota; class Clostridia; order Peptostreptococcales; family Caminicellaceae; genus JAKSBP01. Next base: position 4,021 of record JAKSBP010000254.1, on the reverse strand, counting down.
TAGGTCCATCCTTTCTTTTGTTCTTTCGAATTTAAAGCCATAAGCTCCAGCTCCTCCGGTTCTGATAAAGTTAAAACTCCAGTCATCGCCATCGCCGCCATTATTATATACTCTCCAGATACAATCCTCTTGGAGAACAAACCACTGTCCACCACCACAGATACTTTTTGGATAAAAAGGATTTTCTATTCTTTTACCTTCAAGACTTATGGGATTACTATACCATTTCTTTTTTATCTCCGACGGTATTTCAATAGAATTTTTTCTATTGAAAAGAGTTTCTATATCTTTCTTAATGCTATCTTTGTATTCTTGCTTCTTTTTCCTTTCTTCCTCGGCAAGTTTTTCTTTTTCCATTAAGGCTTTCAATCTTAGATTCTGCGGTATCTCTAATAATTCCTCTAGTTCTTCTACTTTACCATGCTTAATGGCCCATCCTTTGAATTTTCCCCACCATATTTCATCATGGTATTCACTTGCATCGACATAATAAAAATACTCCTTTAGCGTATTCCATGCTCTCTTAGAGATTCTGCAAGAGAGAGAATAATAGATAGAGGTGCCTAAATTGCCCCTAACTTCATTTTTTACTATATGTAAATTTTTGAGCTTTTCAAATTGTTCGTTATAAAGCTCTTCTTTTGCATGGTCTCTAGCCCACTTGACTATAGAACCATCTTTTCTCTTGCCAATCTTAAGCAGCTTGTCAGAATTACTTTGTGCATACTCAAACTGCTGTTTATTATTCATTTTCTTTGCCCTTTCCATCTCCTCCCTAGTAAAGGTTAAAGAATTAAATAGTGGCTTGTAACAATCTCTATATTTATCATACTCTTCGAAGGTATCGCCATCACCCCCAGGAGTAAATTCTCCTTTAATTTTAGGCTCTCCAACGCCTTCTCTGCTTTTTACCCATAATCCTCCATTCCTCTCAACAACTCCCCATTGTGACTTTTTACCGCCACTTGGGGAAATAATAACAATGCTATCCTCTGGGTAGTCTACCTTTATTTCCTCCATTAGTAAAGGCAGCAATTCTCTTATACTTCTTATGCTCATAAAATGCCTCCTATATTTGAAATTTTATAGTTTCTTCAAAATTGTCTTGGTCAATTTCTGAGATAATTTCTAACATGGGATTATTGGAATTATTAAAACTCCATGTTTCGTTGCTTGCTAAAGGAATTTTTTAGGAAAGGAAAATCTTTTTTTAAATTTCCTGCTGCATTTATGCCCTACATCATTTCCTCTTCTCTCTTCCTACCTTGAATTTTTTATATCTACTTATAGTTACCGATAGTTATCGGTACTGTTAATTAAATTATACCGTAAATTATCGGTATTAGAAATGCTTTTTTCTGAAGCTTTTAAACTCTTCACGTTATAAAAAAAGACCTTTAAAAACTAACTCTTTTAGGTCTTTTTAAACTTAATCTACACACCTTTCAAAATAATGCCTAAATGATTTAGAATTACTCATATCAAAACCGATGATTTTTTCTTCTTGAAAGTTAACAAATGGCTAAAAGTATTGACATTGCTTGTTATAGATAAAAGACAATTTATTACTTAACTATCAAAGTCAACCTACCAGACTAAAATGTCAGAAAAAGTATATAAAGAGGATTTGCAACTAATTTTCAGTTTACAAAATTTTTTATAAATATATAAAAATTTACAGGATTAAAACCTCAAATACACTGGATTAGCAAATTTCTACAAAAAAAGTCAATAATACAAGGTTTACAAAACCACCCCTAAAACAGTCTTTAACTAATAAAGGGCTACTTAGTTTTGAAATATAAGGGGGGGAAATGACATGGGAATATATGAACTATTAGAAAGAATACAAAAAGGAGATAAGGAAGCTGTAGTAGATATATTTTTGAGATTTAATGGAACTATAAAAAAGCTTAGTAAGAAGCTTAGATATGAAGAATCGGAAACAGATTTGATAATAGCTTTTTTAGAGATAATTAAAAAAATGGATGTTAGAAAATTTCAGATGAAAAGTGATGGAGCAATTGTTAATTATATATATTGCTGTTTAACAAATGAATATGCTGACTTATATAAAAAGAAAAAAGCATTTGAGAATGTCTACTTTGTTGAGATGGAGTTGGACACTATTGCTGATAATATATCTGAAGATGTAGACAGTAAGTTATTTGTTTCTATGCTCATTAATTCTTTACCACCTTTACAGAAGAAAGTCATAGTAAAAAAATTCATAGAAGATTTTTCAGACAAGGAAATTGCTATCTGTCTTGGTGTTTCAAGACAAGCTGTAAATAGAGCTAAGAATAGAGGGCTCAATAATCTTAAGAGAGCACTAGAATAAATGGAGGATACACTATGGAAGAAAAAATAATGGAGATAGCCTCTTCACAGGGAATATGGACTGCACTTACCGTAGGGCTAATCTTTTATATCTTAAAGAATCAAGAAAAAAGAGATCTCCGTCAAGAGGATAGGGAGAAAAAATATCAAGATATTATATCGAACCTAACAGATAAATTCAATTTGGTTGAAGAGGTAAAAAAGGATGTTGAAGAGATAAAAGATTATGTTTTTAAAAAAGAGAATTAAACTAAGTAAATTACTTGCTTTAAGCAAATGTTAAAAAAGTTTTTTAAAAAATTTCAAATTAGGGGTTTACATTTTAGTCAAAAAAACAGTCTTTATATATATGAGAAGCATTTAACCGGTTAAACTTTCTCAATTTAAAATATAGAGAATGTGTCAGCAGGATGAAGATTATAGAAATCAATTTAAAATTGATAAATAAACTAAAAAAACTGAATAGTCCTTCTATAATAGTAATTCATCATGCTGCACACAGTAGTGCTACTGTAAATGACATACGTAGATGGCATCTAGAAAATGGATGGAGTAGATTTGGATATCATTTTCTTATTAGAAAGGATGGACAAATATACAGGGGCAGGCCTGAAAATCCTGTAGAAAGTTATATAAAGGGCTACAACAGTATTTCTCTTGGTATATGTATTGAGTGGGACTATGGTATTTAAAGCTCTTACAGGATTATGTCAATATTTATGTGAGAAATACAGTATTAGCTTAGAAGAGTTGAGGTATAAATTATTGCGTAAAATTGATACTTATACTGTTAAGGCAGGAGATACACTATGATCTATTGCAGAATCATTTAATGTTTCAGTTGATACACTTATAAGATTAAATGGTTTGAAAGGAGAATTCTAGTAAAAGTTGAAGTTGTTGAATAAAAATTTAAATTAGAAGATTATTTAAATCTATTACTTAAAACAAGAAGTTGATGTTAAATTTTTTAAAAAAACATATTATAAGGAGGAATTTATTATGGCAAGTTTTAGAGGAACAATGATTTATTGTACACCTATTCAAGCAAAGAAAGTGGATACATATCCTGTAATGAATGATTCTTGTATCATTAATAGAGATGATGCAAAAAAATTAAGGGACTATTACGATGCAGGTGAATCTCATGTAAATAATGCTATAGGTTTATTAACTACAATAGTTTCATATCCACTAGGTGGCTTTTCGGTACTCTTCGGTACTATAGCAGCATTTGCGACTTCGTTCGCAACAGAAGTTTGGGAACAAAGAGATACATATTTTGATGAACTAGCCACTAATGCTGACGGAATTAATGAGTGGAAAATGGATATTAAGTATAAATACAGAAGAAAAGGTTCTAATGATGGAGCATGGGTGTTAGAGAGTTATGTAATTTCACCTAAATAGTTAGTAAAATAGAGTAAGTTGATAGATCAACTTACTCTATTTTTTTAATTTTAATTAGTACAACGAGTTAATTTAATAAAGTCTCTAATAAATCTGTATTGTATGTGTTTTTTAATATTCTATAAGTGTCAAAGACATCTCGTTTGTCTCTTAAATAAACATAGTTATCACCTTTAACCACTAATCTAATAATTTCATTTCCACTATCTCTTACACTTATAAAATATTGAGTAACATCATCAGGACCTTTATTGACAATAGTTCTTCTAAG
>JAKSBP010000218.1 GCA_022361035.1 Clostridia bacterium | reverse complement strand
TCAGCTCCCGCACAAACCGCTCGAGGCCCGCCACCCTCATCCGCCGCGACCCCGGATACATCGCCGTCTTCTTGGTATAGAAGCAGTAGCTGCAATCGAGGTTGCAGCTGCCCCCGGCCGGTTTGGCCAGGACATGGAAAGGAGCTTCAGCGACGGTGGACACAGTGAGACCAGACTAAGCTTATCATGGTGTGAAGTCACCGCCCTGCGACCAGACCCAACCCCCCGCATTCGTTGCGAATCATTTGTCTGCTATTGTCCCCGGACCGCCCTTGGGGAAATCCACAAATTCACTATTTTTTAACAAACAGTGCCATGAACGTCGGAGCGGCATTTCGCGATGCCTCGAGGGGCGTCCATATTCAGACAATGCCCCACTCTTTTGGGCCGTTCTACGCTCCGGACAGATTGCTTAATCCATTCTTAATTTTGTCCGGTGTAAGGTGCCTTATCTTAATATTTCTTGGGTGCCATGAACGTTGTGAATAGCCCCAATTCCTTTCGGCGGGCGCTCTCCAACGCGTGTGGGTTTGGCAAAGGCCGGGTGGATTGGCGACCAACAGCCTCGCGGGGAGCCACCACGGGCGCCTCCCCTTGAGGACCACCCAAGCGGGTCAAACAAACTGATTAATGAGAGGGAGATTTCCACTTGCCAAACGGGTTTCATTTTAACGGGGCCATAAAAAGGGTTGTTGTGTTCGCGGCCCTCGCCTTGGGCCTGATTCCGGTTCAGGCACAGGTGGCCTGGACGGCCTTCAACGGGATCGGCTATAGCGTTTCCCCGAACGCCACCTACTGGGACAACGACAATCAGGGCGCTCTGAAAAATTTTGCCACCGGGGAGACATTGGCGGCGAGGGTTACACTCACCGAAACCAATATCGTCACTTATCTGTCCAGCAGCCTTGATCTCTCCTACGCCGAAGGAACCGATGCTCATACCCGGTTTATGGGCAGCAATTGGATCAATCCGACTTTTGTCCAATCCTACGACGACAGCAGCATTCCCTTCGAACAGGTCATCACGTTTTCCAACCTGAATCCCAACTGGACCTATGAGTTTTTCGCCACCTCCAACCGGGGAGGTTCCGCCTACGTCGGTGATGCGAGCCGGTCGACCCGGTTTACCATCCAAGGGACCAGCAACACCCCGGG
>JAKSBP010000372.1 GCA_022361035.1 Clostridia bacterium | reverse complement strand
TCCCTATAGTATTCCTTGGCCACCTTGCTTAATATATGGATTACTTCCATTGAAGACAGGGAACCTTTAAAGGAATCTGGAGCTAAAACTAACTTCATTAGTATCTCCCCTTTAGATATAAGATATTTTCCTATCAAAGAAGGTTAAATTGGACCCAATTTTTACTTGATAAAGGCTATAAATAAAACAATTATTCAACTCCTCTATTTAATCAAGTCTTCATATGTTAACTAACCAATGATAGTGGAGCGTTAAAAAGAAGCATCTATAATCCGATTTCTAGATGCTTCTTACTGGTAAATTAATATCCTTATTTTATAGCCTTTTTAATTTAGCAATATCCGACCAATTACTTGCAGTGATAAGCTCTACATTACTTAAGTCTTTTCTTACAGCCTTTACTTCTCCTTTAATTTGGCTGACTTCATGCTTTAAATTTTCCTGTTCAGCAGATATAACATCGGTTTTATGTTCTAATGCTCTTAAAATCTGTGTATGCTCATCTTGGGTGCCTTTAATGCCTGCTATTTCACCTTGCATTGACTTCATTTCATCTTCCATTGATTTCATATTACCCTTCATTAACTTTACGTCACTCTGTATTGACTTTATGTCACCCCGCATTGACTTCATATCATCCTGCATTGATTTCATATCACCTTGCATTGATTTTAAAATATCTAAAACCTCATTATTCACCGATTTCACCACCTAATACTTTGTACAATAATTATACCATAGTCAATCCTTTAATAAAATAATGTGTTTTTAAGCATAATTAAGGTTTTTTCTCAGTTAACTAAATATTTGATATAAAAATTTCTGTTTTTTAGTGCTAAGCTCAACCCATAATTTTACATATATTATTTGAAAATTCTACTGGATCATCTATGGGTAGACCCTCAATAAGTAATGCTTGATTATACAATAAGTTTGTATATAGATTTAGCTTCTCATCGTCCTTTCCATAGGAATCCTTTAATGATTTAAAAACTCCGTGATTAGAGTTTATTTCCAATATCTTATCAGCTTGAATATTTTGATTGCTAGGCATTGAGCTTAATATCTTCTCCATTTCAATGGATACCTCCCCATCGTTTGCCAAGCATACAGGATGCTGTTTTAATCGCTTCGATACTCTAACATCCTTTACCTTATCCCCTAATATCTCCTTCATCTTCTCAAATAACTCTTTATTTTCCTTATCCTCAGCATCAGCCTTACTTTCATTTTCTTCTGCTTCGATACCTAAGTCGCCGCTGGATACAGACTTAAATTCCTTCTCTTTATAAGTAGTTAATACCTTTATTGCAAACTCATCAATATCATCGGTAAAGTATAGAACTTCATATCCCTTTTCTGATACTAGCTCTATCTGAGGTGATTTTTCAATTTTTTCATTTGTTTCTCCAGAGGCATAGTAGATGTACTTCTGCTCCTCGGACATTCTTGAAACATATTCATCTAAAGTTACTAGCTTCTTCTCCTTCGAAGAGTAGAACATCAATAAATCCTTTAATAGGTCCTTATTGCTTCCAAACTGATCATATACGCCATACTTTAATTGTCTTCCAAAGGAATTATAAAACTTTTCATACTTTTCTCTTTGATTTTTTAATAGGTTTTGTAATTCACTTTTTATTTTGTTTTTAATATTTTTTGCTATAAGCTTAAGCTGTCTATCGTGCTGTAACATTTCCCTAGATATATTAAGGGATAAATCCTCGGAATCAACCATACCTTTAACAAAGCTAAAATAGTCGGGAAGTAGATCTTGGCACTTATTCATTATTAATACACTACTTGAGTACAACTCAAGGCCTTTTTCATATTCCTTGGTATAATAATCAAAGGGAATATTTTCAGGAATGAATAGTATGGCATCATATCTTACCATACCATCGGCACTAATATGTATATGTTGTAATGGTTTATCAAAACCATAATGTTTCTCAGAATAAAAATTTTCATAGTCCTCGGAGGTTAATTCCTTTTTATTCTTTCTCCAAATAGGAACCATACTATTTACAACCTGTTCTTCTGTAACACTTTCATATTCATCTTCTGTTCCCTCTTTAAGCCTACTTTGTGTAATATCCATTTTTATTGGGTATCTAATAAAATCTGAATATTTTTTTATAACAGATTTTAACTTATGAACTTCTAAATATTCATCGTACTTTTCTTCTTCTGTATTCTCTTTAATCTTTAATATGATATCTGTACCAACCGAATCCTTGTCACATTCCTCAATGGTATATCCCTCTGCTCCCTTTGATTCCCACTTATAGGCTTTATCACTACCTAATGCCCTACTAATAACAGTAACGACCTCTGAAACCATGAATGCAGAGTAAAATCCAACACCGAACTGTCCAATGATGTCATATCCATCCTTCATTTCATTCTCTTCCTTAAATACCAATGACCCACTTTGTGCAATTATACCAAGATTATTTTCAAGTTCATCCTTTGTCATTCCTATACCAGTGTCAGCAACCTTCAATGTCCTATTTTCATTATTAACAATTACTTTTATATAATAATTTTCCTTATTAAAGGTTAAAGAATCATCGGTTAACTCTTTATAATAGATTTTATCAATTGCATCACTGGAGTTAGATATTAACTCCCTTAAAAATATCTCCTTGTGGGTATAGATTGAATTAATCATCATGTCTAGTAATCTTTTGGACTCTGCCTTAAACTCCTTCATCGCCAATTAAATCCTCTCCTCTCTGTAGAACCATAAAAAATATAATAATTAGCACTCTCGATGTCTGAGTGCTAATTATTATATAACATATTATAACTCATATGTCAATATTATGGGGAAATATAAGAGTTGTTTATATATATTATTTATTTTATCATACAAATAAACTAATGTTTTAGATTGAATTTTATAAAAGAAAGTCATAATATGAAAAAGTCCTATTCAACAAAAACTTCGACCTTATCTCCATTGTCATCTTCTACCTCTACAAGTTTACCCTCTGCACCCTCTTTTACATATTTGATTATTTGCTCTAAATTTATTCCTCCAAGCTGTTTTTCTAAGTCGGAATGACACTTTGTACCAATTTTAAGCCCAATGTCTATTAGGGAAATTGGAATATTTACATTGACTTTCTGCTTTCCATCTCGGCCATTAACCCTAACTTTTAACCATTTAGCCCCTTCAGTCTCTACTATTTTCTCTTCAGCGTCCTCCAAAGCATTTAAAAGGTTTACTCCCTCATCGGCAGTTATTTTACCTTCTTCAATCATTTTTAAAATTTGCAATTTTTCTTCTCTCACTTTAATTCTTCCTTTCTATATTTCCATATTTTTAGCCTTAGAAAAATGATATAAATACTTATAGTTTTAAAATTATTACTTAAGCAGCTTCAATGCCTCTTCCGATGATATTTCCCCTTTACTGAGCTTTTCAAGAACCTCCTTTTTACTTATTGTTTCCTCAGATGAACCAGGATTATAGCCAAGGGCCTGTATCACATTATCAAGATTACGTCTAACTGTTGGATAGGATATTCCAAGCTCCTTTTCTATTTCCTTTATGTTACCCCTGTTTTTTATAAAAACCTCTATAAAGTATTTCTGTTCTTTAGTAAGATAGCAAAGCTTACACATTTCAAAATCTCCCCTTATGGAGGTGCCGCACTTTCTACAACCAAGCTCCGCAACCTTAAGCTTTGAAGAGCAGACGGGACACATTCCTAATACTTCTTTCCTCATTAAAACACCTCCTCTAAACCATAAAAATTTCTACAAAGTTATCATCATCATTCACTTCTACTAATTTACAGGGGGGAGTATACCTTAAAATTGAAAATAATTTTTTTAGGTCCTCTGTATCAATTTTTATTTTCCCATTTCTAAGCCCATTAATCTCCTTATCCTCAGGTTTATTATGGAGTCTTTCCTCTATATTTCTCCTATGGGAATTCCCGTTTTTATTAAAATATCTAGAAAATATTATTGCAGTTAAAGCAAGCTTTTCCACAAGCCAAATAGGAATGGGAGGTAGATTTATTCTCCTGTTTTCTCCTTTAGAATGTACCCTTATTTTTATCTTCTTTGCATATTTTATCCTTCTATTTTCACATGACAAGCTTAACAATATATCAGCCGCTTCTTTACTCTTCAGTTCTCCCTTTTCCACCTTATTCAAAATCTCTTTAACATCCTTCATATTAATTCCTCAAATCAAAATATTAATTTTTTTAATGTTTATATTAATTTTTTTAATTATATTTATATATTACTATTAAATTTAAAATGTGTCAATTGATTTTTTATTTTTTTCTCAATTTATATTAATTATTTTAATTTAAATATTAATATTTCTAATTTCAGAAAGAAAGAAGGGTCAGGCTTTACTAATTTACTTATCATCTTCAAAATGCTCAATTATTACTTTGATTCTTTCCGCCACGTTTTGAGACTCACTTATAATCTTCGATATACTTGACTCAGAAAGATTTAAATCCTTTGCTATTTCTTTATTTGATATATCACAATATTTCCTACTTAATATTACTAGAGATTTTCTTATATCTACGAATCTTTGAACTCGGTTCCTTAGCATTATTTCTTCTTCATTTATACCTGTTACTTTACACACCTCTTTTTTTAAATCTTCATAACTCATTTTGTTTTTTAATTGATTTGATTTCTTTTCTTCTTTAATTTTATCTAATCCCTTTTTTTCATTCCTTATTTGTGATATATCTATAGTCTCTTCTATATCCATAAAATCCAAATACATTTTTATTGCTTTCTTTTTGTCTTCCGAAAATAACCCTAATACAAATTTTTTGTCAGTTAATATTTTTTTTGTTTGTTCTATATATTCCATGTGACTACTCCATTCATATTTTATACCACTTGGAATATAAGCTTTTAGTGGATTTTGATGAATATATCTTACGAGATTTAATAAGTATGAATCTTTATCACATAGAAAAGCTTTGTATCTCTGTTCAAATACATGTCCTGTTTGATTTTTAGATCTGTTATATCTTTGGGTATATACTTGTTGTATTCCTTGCATTATTTTACTTAAGGGAGTCTTTTCTACTTCTATAAGTAGATGAGCGTGATTGTCCATGATACAGTATGAATATAACTTAAACTTATATCTTTCCTTATATTTTTTAATAATCCTTAAGTATTCTTCTTTTTCATTTTCTCCTTCAAATACTTTCTCCTTATTATTTCCTCTAGTTATTACGTGATATAGTGCTCCCTCATAATGAGTTCTAGGTTTTCTTGCCATCATATTACCTTCTCTCTTAATGCTTATGTTGCTTTATCATATCATATTTAGGGGGGAAATAGGGGTCAGGCTTTAAATTAGAAATTAGTAAAGCCTGACCCCTATTCTTCTGTCAAAGTATTTCTTCAATTTTTAAATTCGTCCCTTTTAAAGATACAGTTTGAACACCTCTTCCATCAGTTAACTCATACCAACTCTCATTGGTAATCAAGTCTTGAAAAAGACTCTGATTTAAGTTTTGTTTTCCTATAAAAACTCTATCTACTCCCGTTACCCCATTAGGGTGAACTACACTACTCGGTCTAGGGTCAATATTATATGCTGAAACTATGAAAGGAAAATCATAATCATCAATCGCCATGTTCCACCAACTTATTACTTGCCCCTTTTCGTTTTTTACTTTAGGTCTAAACTGCTTAAATCGGACCCCATGCTTTTTAATCAATTCTTCTTCCATCTTTAAATCCTGAACGTAACTTTCCAGTACAACATCACACCAACCTTGCGGTGCTTCAATCCATTTTCTTTGACGTTTTACAAATAATCCGTAGCCAGTTAAATGCATGAACCATTTTGGAAAAACCATACTCTTTTCTGGAACAATCAACTCTAAATAAGGGCCTTTTTCAAACCATAAAATAGCATGAAAAGCAGTCTCCAGATTTCCAGGCACATGAATCAGGAAACCTGCGTCTCTTAACTTCTTCACTGCCTCTGGTAAATTATCAACTCTGTATAATACATGACTGACAAACATAGTCATAACCTCCTTTTTTATTTCAAAAGAAAAGAAAGAAAAGGGGTCAGGCTTTACTAATTTACTTATCATCTTCAAAACCCTCAAGTATCACTTTAATTCTTTCCGCCACGTTTTGTGACTCACTTATAATCTTCGATATACTTGGCTCAGAAAGATGCAAGTCCTTTTCTATTTCTTTATTTGATATATCACAATATTTCTTACTTAATATTACTAGAGATTTTCTTATATCTACGAATCTTCGAACTCGATTCCTTAGCATTATTTCTTCTTCATTTATAGACGTGTGACTAACAAACTTAATAAACGAAAGC
>JAKSBP010000395.1 GCA_022361035.1 Clostridia bacterium | reverse complement strand
TTTTATTTAGACAAGCATTATTCAAAGTAACATGGGCTATTTGAAAAGGTTCATCATCAGATGATGTGAAGGTTTTGATTCCATTACCATCACCACATTCAAGAAATAGTTTACTTATTTTAGTAGAATTTATTTTACATTCAGTATTATCCATGTATGATTTATATTGATTACGATATTCCTCCTGAGCAAATACTGCTATTCTACCACTATGAACGGTTGCTGTAATAATGCCCTCTGTTATTTCAATAGGTGTAACAGTTACAAAGTAATCACAGCAGCCAGGGCAGGTTATACAATCACAAAAAGTGAAATTAAATATATTTGTAGATCTCCCCGGGTCATCGCCAAATGATATTACTCTCTCCGATGTCCAAACTCCTATGGATACTGGTTCTTTATTTTCATAAGCTCTAAATAATTCATACCTTAACCTTGCCTTCCAGTCGGTCATTAACCTGTCAAAGCTTAAAATACTTGAAAACTCAATATTTACTATGGGGTTACATAAACAGCTAGTATCAATGGTAACTTGTGCTAGCTGAAAAGCTGGCTCATTTGACGACCTAAAGGTTCTACTTCCGGTTCCTTCTCCACATTCAAACAGTATTTTTTTAGCCCTAGGGCCCTTTTGCACACAATCCATGCATTCATATTTTCTATCAATTTCTATATATTCATCTAAATCCCCCGATGATTGACCAAGAGCAACCATCCTAGCATTATCTATTAGTATATCTGAAAAAATACCACTAATATTTATTTCAATAGGTGTAACCATAACAAAATATTCACAGCAAGAAGAAGGAGCTTCAGAATCACAAAGGATAAAATCAAAGGCCTTCACTAATTCCACATTTGTGATAACACCTGTTCTTTCAAATCTCCATGTTCCTAAAGATACAGCACCTCTAGCTTCACAGACTCTAAACAATTCAAATTGTAGACGAATATCCCTTGAACCATCGTCAAGCTTAATAGTGGTTGAAAACTCTATTAAAACCTTAGGTTTAATCAAAGCAGTTGTATCTAGGACAACGTGGGCTATATCGAAGGGGGATTGTACTTCAGTAACGTCTCTAAGGGTTACACTTCCATTGCCCTGACCACATGCATGAACTATTTTTTTTGGTTTAGAGTTGTTTTTCTCAAATTTTATATCCTTGTATTTTAAGCCTGACATTCCATCTTCATCCTCATAGCATTTAAATAAAGGCTGTGATAATGCAGCCATTCTTCCATTGCTGACTGTAGCTGTAGCTCCATTAATCTCAATGGGTGTTACTGCTACAAAGTATTGTGAGGATTTAGGAAAAGTAATGCAATCGCAAAAGATAAAGCTAAAGGATTCCTCTTGTACCTCAAAGGAGTTAGTAATTACGTCGATTTCTTCAAACATCCAAAGGCCTAAAGATTTTGGTTTTTCATTATTGTCTACCTTAAACAACTCGTATTTTAATCGAACCCTTGCCCCATCAATGAGTCTCCTCATATTGATGATGCTTGAAAACTTTATTAAAACCTTTGATTTATCTAAAAGAGTCGTATCTAGATTAACAAAAGCTAACTGAAAAGGAGATTCTTCCGATGATGTAAAGGTTCTTCTCCCTGTTCCTTCCCCACATTCTAATAGTATTTCTTTAGGCTTAGGATGCTTTTGTTTACATTTAGCTAAATTCCTATCTATGCCACAATTTTTATTTCTTTGATAGGTATCATTATAAGTCACTTATATACCTCCCAATTATATAGAGTTTCTAGTGAAGCTTAATTTATATGCATCAAAATAATAGGTTAAAGTTTTCACTGGTATCTCTATACTTTTTATTTTATGGAGTTAATTTTCTACATACTCCACAGCTTCTATATATTCAATTTTCACTACATTATATGTATCCATAACATATCAGTGACTAGCCTTTTATATAGATGCTTTTGAAAAAAAGACCTCTACTCTCTAAAGTTTTAATAGAAAGTAAGGTCTTCATATTTTATAATACTAAGCACATATAACACAGGG
>JAKSBP010000268.1 GCA_022361035.1 Clostridia bacterium | reverse complement strand
GGGTCATTGAAAAACAAATTAAGCCAAATAAAACAGAATATAAGTTGCTCCCTTTCGGTGAAGATTTGGAACACATCTTTAAACATTTTGAGGATATTGGGAAAAAGTATTTGAACCGTCCCATCACCTAACTTTCAGCCATCCTTTCTTTCCCTTCCGGGTGTGATTAAACTATAATACCCCGGAGAAACGATATCAGCTATTTTTTATTTTTTTTATTTTATGTACTTTCAACAAAAATATACCAGTTTATTTTATGTTATTTTCGTGCAAAAACCCTTTACTTCTTTTTTGTTTTAAGTAATAATAAGCTTACTTGAAGTAATTCGTTTACTGCACTGAAATGATCCAATAATAACTGTAAAAGGCTTAAAACACCACCATACTGGAAAAAAGTAGATAAAGACTATTGTTTAATACAGTCGAGCTTGTTATATTGATAAAAAAATGATTTTTATTGCTTATGGTTTTCTTTATAAATCTCATTAATTAGTGAATACAATTTTTGATCCATTAACTGAGTCTCTTGTATCATTTGAGTTTTATCACTTCTACTTATAACACTACCTCTTAATGCAGAAACATACAGTTTTGATAGTATTAGATCTCTATTTTTAAAATATTGCTCTTTAAACTTTATAAATTTTGTTATCTTTTGATTATTTAATTTTAATAAATTAAAATATTTAATAAATATATCAAATATTACTGATAAAGATTTATAAAATCTTCTTCGAATATATTGATAATAATTTGTATCTTTAATTTTTTGATTAAGGGTTCCAGACGAGGATATAATATGACTTAATCTACTATAAGATAAATCATAGTTATTAATAAAATCTTCAACTAAATCTATATAATTATTTATATGAGATTTACCTGTTTTTTCTATACTAAAAATTTTTTTGTAGAAATCATTATTTTTTTCTTTATAATTTTTATAAATCTCATTTGATTTATTCCATATATCAAGAACTAAATCTTCTTTTAAACATAATTTAAATAATCCATAACCAGTACCACCATATGGAGCATTGCTTGATTCAACATGTGCAACATCTCTTATTACCAAAACAGGATTTTTTGTATTATATTCCATTACTAAAAAACCATGAAGGGATTTTATATTTTGATCACCAAAAAGAAAATCATATACTAATGTGCGTCTTTTTGGCACCATTAAAACTGGCTTCTTTTTATCTAGAAGTGATTTTACAAAAGGAATAAAATTTGATGATTCTTCAATTTGATGAACTTTTAATTCTAATCCTAACTTTTTAAAAATTAAATTCCTTAATGTAAGAAAATCAAATTCAATTAACCAATTACTTAATAAAGAGTAATAAAAACAATAATAATAAAAATTTTCATGGTTAAAGTAACTAGCTGCTCCAGCAATTGGTTGATCTATACAGTTTATTTCTTCAACACTATAGCAATTTGAGAAACAATCAATTTCAAGACGTTTCCACATTTTTCATGCCTCCTCTATAATAGCTTAATCAACTATGTAATACATAATTATGCTGGTTATTTATTTTTGCAATAATAGCTGGGGATCCCACCTTAATTGAAACTCTTAGTTACACTTTTAAGTATGTATATCATATACAAAAATACTCCAACTTACCTATCACCTTTAAGATTTGATTAACAACACCTATTTTATAACCTGATGACGCATATCTTATTGTTTTATTCTTATCAAGCACAAAGACTATTGGATAATTATTACTTATATTTTTTGTGACTTTCTGAGTAATGCTATTTAAACATCTATAACTCTTATCAATCCTAAAAGGAGTACCCCCACCTAGTTCATTATAGGTCTTATGGTTAAAGGCAGAAGTTAGTTTATCTTCGCCAATACATATAAAGACATCGGAATTAAGTAGCTTAAAATCTTCTATTAACTCTCTATACTCTCTTAAAAAGTGTTTACTAGGTTCTTTGTCTGGTTCAATCCAAACAAGAACTGTAGTTTTATTTATAGTTATTTTGTTATCTTCTTTTTTGTCTAACAGCTGGAGATTTTCTAATTCTGATATGCTTCCTAAGTTTTCTACTTCGTTCGAATCTTTTCGGAACATAATATTAATATCATGTTTCTGTCCTCCCTTAACTTCAAACAACTTTATTCTAATTAGTGTAGTCCCATCAGTCAACCTTGTCCCTGTTATTAACCGATAATAGCCTGAGGTAAGTTCAAAAAAGTTCTCAAAATACGTAGAATCAGTCTTATGATAATCTAGTGACTTGAATACTCCATCTTCCAATTTAGCTAAGCTAAAATTGTGGTAATACTGCATTTTAATATCACAATAGTTTGATTTTGTTAATTTCACTCTTCCCACAGATTTTTTTTTCTCATACTGACCAGTTCTTATAAAAGCATCCATCCACTTTCCATTTTTATAATATTGAGGTTTATTTAATTTAGATTCAAGCCGGGCAGGAATTCCAAAACTACGAGCCAAGGCCACAAATAAAATATTCCTTGAAAAACTATCTGCTTTACAGAGCTCAAAACTTCCTATTGGTGTAGCATAACCTGAATAATAAGTATAGTTATTTAATACTTCAATATGCTCCTTTACCCATTGAACTAAAGAAACTGGGTCTTTTCTAAAATCAATTATTTCTTCTATGCTGAACTTTTCCTGAAAATATTGTTTATACGGTCTTATCATTTCATAATACACTCTAGGACACATAATGTATTTAACATATATCTTCTCTTCATATTTATCCTTTGATTCAATAGAATAAAGCAAGTGATCAACAAGTGTATCGCTTGCTGTATCAGTTAAATCTTTACTATTCAAACATTCAAGCAGCTGTAGAG
>JAKSBP010000330.1 GCA_022361035.1 Clostridia bacterium | reverse complement strand
TATTTAAGGCCTTTTATCTTCAAGAAAAAAAGGTAGAGGCCGCAGAGGACTTTATGACCTTATTTAGTAAAATATCTGACGGGGAATAATTCTTAATATTACATATAATAATTAGCGTTTCTAGTAGGGTTATTTGTCATTGGTAGTTTTAAGACATTGACTTAGCACCCTATTACCTTTTCAGAAAGGAAGTGGCACAAAAGAAAATGAAACCTAGATTACTTAAAATATCAGGGCTTAACAGCTTTGTCGAAGAGCAAACCATAGATTTTTCAACACTTATTGAAGGTGGGTTATTTGGTATTTTTGGGCCAACTGGCAGCGGTAAATCTACTATTTTGGATGCCATAACCATGGCCTTATATGGATATAATGCAATTCCAAGGGGAACGAAGGAATTTATAAATACTGATAGGGATAAGGTATACCTTAGCTATGAATTTGAGTCGGGAGATAAATGCGGTAGACAAGCTTATAGGGTTGAAAGGAGTATTAAGAAGAGTAAAAGGGGAGGTATAAGGACGGATTTTGCAAGACTTTCCTTTCTAGACGATGAAGGTAATGTAGAAAAAATAATAGATAAAGTATGGGAAATAGATAATGCGGTAGAGGGAATAATCGGTCTTACCCATCAAGACTTTACTAGGTCTGTAGTTCTTCCTCAAGGGAAATTCAGTGAGTTTTTAAAGCTTGCCGGCAGCGATAGAAGAAATATGCTTGAAAGAATCTTGGGGTTAGAGAAATATGGTATAGCCCTTATAGATAAAATAAGAAGCTTTAAGAGGAAAAGGGAAGAAGAATTGCAGGTTTTAAGGGGAGAACTCAATAGGTTTGATGGAGTAACTGAAGAAAATATAAAGGTTTTAAGGGAAGAATTATCCCAGATTGAGATTAGAGAAAATGATTTGAAGGATGGAATAAGGATCATAGAGGAAAGGTACGAAGAGCTTAATAAAATATGGGGCCTTCAAAATGAGCTAAATAAGTATCTAGAGCATAAGAAGAAATTAGGTGACCGTTCCAGTGAAATTGAAACCCTGAGAAAAAGATGGGAAAGAGGGAGAAATGGAAGGAAAGTTAAACCCTATCTAGATAGATATGAAAGTACTGTAGAAGATATAAATAGAAATAAGCTTATCCTAAAGGATATATCAGTAGAATTAGAATCTGTTAGTAAAAGATTAGAAGAAACGGAAGAAAAGTATAGGATTATATACTTAAAAAAGGACAAGGAATTACCCTTACTAATAGAAAAGGAAACCAATGTAAAGAACGCAATAGGACTAAAGGCAAGTATTGACAAGCTTGTAAAGGAAAGAAATGACCTGGCAGAAAAATTTACTAAATATAATGGAGTAGTAGAAGAATCAAAAAAGGAGTTAAGTAAGCTAAAGATAACTAGAGAAGAAAATTATGGGAAGATTAAGGAACTAGAAAATAAAGCTAAAGAATTAAGAGTATCGCCAGAATATAGAGAAAGATTGGCTAGAGCTTGGGAATTAGAGAAAAGATTTAATGATATGAAAAGGGAAGAGCAGATATGTCTAGGGGATATAGAGAATACAAATAAGAATATCCTATTAAATGAAGCAGGCCTTAATACTGTAAAAAAGGATTTGATAGAAAAGGAAAATCTATATAGTGAAATTAAAGATAAACTTGAAAAGCTTAAGGCCAATCGACCTAAGGATAGTGACTATATATTAAAGAAAGAGATAGAAGTACATAAATTAAAATTAATTTTTGAAGAAACAAGGGAAAACTTAAAAAAGAAGGATAATTTAGATAGGGAACTAAAGATAATTCATGATAATAAAAGGGAAGCAGGAATAAAGCTAGATTATTTAAAAAGGAGACATAATGAAAATAATGAAAAGCTAGAAAAGGTAAAAATTGAAATCGAGGAGCTGGAAAAATCCCATAGAGCTGGACTTCTCAGTTTGCATCTAAAGGAAGGTAAGCCCTGCCCAGTATGCGGGTCAAGTGATCATCCAAACATCGCTGAATCAATCTGTGAGGATACAATAGAAAAAATTGTAAAGATAAAAGAAGGCTTTGAAGAAAGTAAAAAGGAGATTGAAAGGGCCATATATCAGTTTGAGATAGAAATTAAAGGAGAAGCCAAAGAAGAGGATAAGTTAAAGAGTGAGCTAGATATTCTTATTAAAAAGCTTAAGGATTATGATGTAGTTAGCCTAGAAGAAGAGATTAAAAATAGAGGACAAGAAATAGATAATCTCAGGACTTTACTAAAGGATTGGGAAGGAAATAGACAGGAATTAAAAGAGACCCTAGAAATTAAGGAGAGGGAAAAGCTGGATTTAGAAAAACAAAGCATTCGACTTATTGAAGGGATTAGAAAGGATAGGGAAAGACTAAAAGAAGATAATAAAAGGAAACAGGAATTAATAGAAAAGCTAAATAAAACAAACCACCTTTATAATGAAGCTAAAGGTGAATTAAATATAGAAGATATTAGCAATGAAATGAAAATAATACGGAAGAAGGAAGATGAGCTTTTAAATGTGGAAGAGAAATTAAAGGCGTTGAGAAATAATATAAATGAAATTGATATTATAAGGGAAAAAATTGAAGAAGCCTTGAATAATGCTCTAGTGGAAAGAAGCAAAATAGAAGAGGCAGGGAAGGAAAAGCGTGGGGTTATAGATGAATACACTGAGAAAATCAGTAAAATTGTAGGAGATAAGGAACCTACAGCTTTTTTGAAGGAAATAAAAGAAAGGAAAATCAAAATAATTCATGAGGAAGAAGTTCTTAGGAAACTGAAAGAAGAAGAAATGAACCTGTTAAACAAATTGCAGAAAAAAAGGGTGGCCTTTGAAAACACTAATAAAACCTTAGAGGATTCCTTAATGAACTTTGAAAAAGAACTACAGGAGGCTTTGAAGGAAAATAAATTTAGCTCCCTAGAAGAGATAAATACTAGTCTAGTATCTGAACTTATCCTTCAGTCAATGGAGAAGGAAGTGAGCCAATTTGACAATGAGATTAAAGGTGTAGAGAGCAATATCGCTAGAATTAAAAATGAACTGAAAGAGGATGTTTTAGAAGAAGTAGATTTTTTAAAATGTAAAAAAGATGTGGAAAATAAAAAGGAAAGCTATAGGGCCTTACTAGAGGAGATGGGCAAGAAAAAAGAGAGATTGAATGAGATGGAGAGAAACTTTGAAAAGGTCAAGGAGATAGATGAAAGGGTAAAGAAATTACAGCATATTACAGATATGCTCACTGAAATGTTTAAGCTTGTATCGGGAAATAAATTCGTTGAATACGTGGCTACAAGTCATCTAAGGTATATTTCTAAGGAAGCATCTAAAAGGCTTATGAATATAACTAATAGAAGATACAGTCTTGAGTTAGATAGTAGAGGAAATTTCATAATATGTGACAATCATAATGGTGGAGTGAGAAGAGGCTGCAATACCCTTTCAGGTGGAGAAACTTTCCTCACATCTCTTGCATTAGCCCTGGCTCTTTCCAGTCAAATACAGCTTAAAGGAAATGCTTCTATAGAATTTTTCTTCCTAGATGAAGGCTTCGGTACTCTGGACAGTCATCTTTTGGATACGGTAATGTCATCTCTAGAAAGACTCAATCAAGAAAAGCTAGCTGTAGGTATTATAAGCCACGTTGCTGAGTTAAAGAACAGAGTACCGGTTAAATTAGAGATAACCCCATCGGAGGCAGGATTCTATGGAACAAAGGTGGAGATAATAAGGTCTTAGCTTAACTCCATATTGTTCTAATCAAATTTTACTTCGTATATCTATCTGCATAGGAGGATGCGGCATATGAGTCGGGTTTAATTTTTGCTTCTATTCCCATGCCTGAAAACCTTCCAAGCATTTCTTGGATTAACTCCCTTGTAGCCCCTTTTTTTCCTATATCAATATGGGCTTCTAGGGTAAAGTCTGCACCCTTGTCTGAGTAGGGAATTAGGATATCGAGTATCTCCGATACCCGTTTATAATCAAATAAAAATAGCAGTTCTTGAGTGAGAGATGTTTCGATAGAAATCTTTTCTCTAAGACTGCTTATCCTTCTAGGTACAGTATATTCTTTTATGCAACCCCAAGCACCTTTACCCATGCCGTCTAAACCGATACGGTGGACATGAATTGCAGAGATAAAGCGTGTGTGAGCCTTGACCTGTGAATCGCTGCCAACGGCCAATTTATAAAGGGCTATAGGGTCCTTACTTATATAACTTAAGATATTATTAAAGACTTCATCGAAGGTCATATTCCTAATGGTTGAGTTTGAAAATACCATTTTGTTCAAATAATGTGGATTAGTATTAATCATAGATGCAACCCTCCAAACTAGTATTCTTAAAGTTAAGCTTAAGATTTAACTTTAAATACATGCGTTACTCTTGGAAAAACTAATCTCTAGAGTTAAAGTTAATGTATAACTTGAATTACAATCCTAACCCTGAATCGAGAGGATGATTACATGGATCTTAGTAAAGAATTAGATATAGCAAAAAATTTAGCCATTGAAGCTGGGAAAACTATAATGAAAATATACTTAGATTCCTTTGAGATAGAATATAAAGAAGATAAATCACCTATAACCATAGCCGATAGAGAGTCAAATGAAATAATTGTATCGGGTCTTAAAGGGCATTTTCCAAATTATGCCCTACTTTCTGAAGAATGTGAAGATGATTTATCAAGATTAAATAATGATTGGTGCTGGATAGTTGATCCCTTAGATGGAACTAAGGAGTTTATTAAGAAAAATGGAGAATTTACTGTAAATATAGCCCTAGCCTATAAAAACAGAGTAGTACTTGGTGTAATATATTTACCAGTAACAAAGGAGCTGTATTATGCTGTAAAGAATGTAGGCTCATATTATGAAGTAGATTCAAGGTCTAAGAAAATAGCTGTTTCAGATAAAACAGAAAATATTAGAGTAATTGCAAGCAGATCCCATATAACGGAAAGGCTAAGGAATCTATTGATATCTAACAGCAGTAGAATAGGAAGTGTTAAAAACTTTGGCAGCTCCCTAAAGGGATGCTTGATAGCCAAAGGGGAGGCCGAAGTTTACTACCGTTTTAGTTTGACAAAGGAATGGGATACCGCTGCAATGCAATGTATAGTTGAAGTAGCCGGTGGTATATTTAAGCAAATAGATGGAACCGATATGCTTTACAATAGAAAAAATACCTTAAACCGCAAGGGCTTTTATATATTAAATAGGATAGAAAATAAATTAGCTTAGATAAATTTATCTTTGAACATTGGCATATTTTTGAACTCCTTTATTCCTCCTTGTTTTTATTAACTGTTCAATTTTCTTTATATAGCTTTCATTGTTACTTACCCTTATGTGACTTGTGAGTAAATATTCGTTTCGAGTCTTAGGGAATCTGTCATACATTACATTATTTCTTATTGTTCTAGCAACCATTTTGCTTTTGATATGAGTATGGGCATTTTTAAATCCATACTTATTTACTTTCGTAAGATTTATTACTAAAAAACCACCACAGGAAGGCTTAATTATAACGCTATCCATATAAGCATACCTTCTTTCATTAATGATGTTTTAATAATCCTCTTCCTACTAATAGTTTATTTTTGATTAACATAGATAGTTACTAAATCTAAGGAATAAATTGAACAAGCCCTATATTTATATTTAACATAATGTATGTTATAAACATGTGAAAATTTTGTTATATGTTCATTAAATTAGTAAAATTATAAAATCCTTATATAATAAGCATAGCAAAATAATCTTTTATTTTCAAATATACATTTCAATTGACATGGAATAGGCGATAATATAATATTATACTCAAATAGAATATTTCTCCGAGTTCATTGACCTAGAGAGATTAGCTTATGGCTGATGAACCGTTAGGGTATAGCTGGAAACGGCTGTGCCTCCTGTTGTGGAAAGGAGAATGTAAGAATCTAGCTTTGGGTCTTAAAGCTAGGATTGGTTTATACAACTTCTTTCAGTCATAGACAGAAGTTGTTTTTTATTGTGTATATTGCCTAGGGGTAAGGAGCTTTGCTTATCATCTACTAGTTTGGCATTAATATTTATTTCCGGGCTAAAGACTACAGCAGTACATCTTTGGAGTTAAAGGAGGAGTAGTATATGAAGGGCATTATAAAAAAAGTGGCGATATTAGGCATTATTCTATTATTAATATTTACAGGGGCATGTTCTAGGAAAGATATAAAAGCTTATGAAAGCAGTGAAGTGGAAGAAAATATAGAAATAGCTATTAGGGGACTTAGGGAAGAGGATGAGGTAATAAGCCTTGAAAAGCTAAAGGGAATGGAAATAGTAACGAAGGAAATGCAGTCTATTACATCCAGTGGTGAAGTCAAAACTAAGAAAGTAAAGGGAGTTCCCTTAGAGGGGCTTTTAAGGAGCTATGAAACATCCCAGAAGAATTATGGTGGAATTCGATTTATTGCAGGGGACAGTTATTCCATAGTAGTTCCCAAGGAAATAATTGAGAAAAGGGAGATTATTTTGGCCTACGAGGTCGACGATAAACCATTGGCTCAAAAATCTCAGCCGTTAATGGTAGCTGTACCCGATGAAAGGTCCATGTATTGGGTAAAAAACCTTATAGAAATTGAGCTCCTTGAGGAACAACAGAGCGTAAGCAAAAAGGTAGTATTTTTAGAGACCATTGTATCTAGCTTGGATACAGAGGATTATACATATTATGAAGACCTAGATAAGGTTGTAAAGGTCACTGATTTACTCAAGGGGGACCATGTGGAATCCCATAAAGAGGGAGTATATATAAAGGCTGCCGATGGTTTGGACAAGGAAGAGGATATAGAGGTATTTAAGACAGGATATATAAAAATTACGGGTAAAGATGTGCCCCTATTCCTATCGCCTGACCTTCCAAAGGGAATGCATGTAAAGGATATTTTGTTCTTTACCTATGGAGACAATGTATTTTTTTCCTTAGACAAAGGATTAGAAACATTGGAAGAGAAAAAAATAGGGGATAAGGAAGGAATTTCCCTGAAGGATTTACTTAAAGAGGTTGACCTTGTAAATGGGAAGAGATACATATGTACTGCTGAGGATGGATATAAGTTGGAAGTATCTGACGATGACCTAGATAAGGGCTTAATCTATGGAGGAAATGGAGAGGGGTTCATTTTAATTTTTGAAGGGATGTCTAAGGAGAAGAAGGTAAAAGGTATCCATAGTATAGAAGCTGTAAAATAAATAAAAGCATAGAAACAAGGAGGAATTTAGTATGAAAATAAAAGGAATAATGGGATTTATTTTGATTTTAGCTTTAACACTTATCTCCCTAAGTGCCTGTAGTACAGACCAAGGGGCTTCAGTAGAGGAAACGCTATGGACCATAAGTGTAGAGGGAGTAAAGGAGGAGGCTATTAACTTTACCAGCTCCGATGCTGAAAAAGTTGGAAGTAGGGAAGTAAAAGCAAGATTGAAGAAAAAGGATGGAAGTGAAAAGGAGCAAACTTGGAAGGGCTATGGACTCAAGGAAGTATTAGAACATCT
Source organism: Clostridia bacterium (assembly GCA_022361035.1). Taxonomy (GTDB): domain Bacteria; phylum Bacillota; class Clostridia; order Peptostreptococcales; family Caminicellaceae; genus JAKSBP01. The sequence continues at coordinate 7,991 of JAKSBP010000330.1, read as the reverse complement.
AGATGCTGGAGAATTCAGTGCAGTTGTGGTTGAGGCACAAGATGGATATAGTAAGGAGCTTCCAAAGGAAGTAGTTATAGGTGAAGGCACTATTCTAGGAGTAATGGTAGATGGAAAGGCCCTGGAGGAGTCAGATAATAGGGTTCAGCTAGTGATTAATGGTAAAACACCAAATTGGTGGGTAAAGGGAGTAGCTAAAATAAAAGTCATAAAATAGTTGAAGGGAGAAGGGGGATGTGAATAAATTTCTTAATAGATTCTCCATGTTTGAACTCATTATAATTGCTATGATGGCAGCTTTAGGAATTGCTACTAAACCGGTAATTGTACCATTGGTTCATATCATAACAGGACCCCTATACATACCAGGAGGAGCCATTGCTGGCGGATTTTACATGATGTGGATAGTCCTTGGAGCAGGTATTGTGGGAAAGGGGGGAACAGCAACTTTGATTGCCCTGGTTCAAGCAATAATGATAATCGTTTCAGGGGCCTATGGAACCCACGGTATAATAAGCATAGTAACCTATACTTTACCGGGCTTCATGGTAGATGTGTTGCTTTTGGTTACTAGAAGTAAAGGTGATGGACTTATGGATTGTTTTCTAGGTGGAATAGCTGCTAATCTAGGGGGAACCTACCTATCAAATTTAGTATTTTTCAACCTGCCAATTATCCCCTTAATACTTTCCTTAAGCAGTGCAGCCCTATCAGGTGGGCTAGGGGGTATAATCGCCTTTAATATCATTAAGAAATTTAAGCAGTTCAACATATTAGGATTAGATGGGTAGGTGATGGGCTATGGATGAAAACTCAAAGTCATCGGGTATTTTTCAAATTTATAAAACTTTCCTTTATAAAATCATATCCAATAAAAGGGTAAGACTTATAGTTTTATGCCTACTTTTTTCAGCTATGGGGATGTATATTGGAAAAACAATAATGTCAATTTTGAAACCTACTAACCTATATGTACCGAAGCTAAAGGTAATAGGTGATGTAAAACAAGTAATAGCAGTAAAGGACTTAGAATACTTTAAGGGATTAGATAAAAAATCTATAGAATTACAAAACCTAATTCATATGGCAAAACCCTTCTCTGAAAGCTACGATGTTTTGTTGGTGGGAGGGGATGGATTGTTTGCAAAACTTGAAGGCAAAAATGCAGATGACTGTCTTATAGAATTCTCCCCTGACAATGGGTGGAAGGCTGTAACTGAAAAACATCCCGTTAACAGTGGAATAAAGAACATAAAAGAAATAGTTATAGTTTCCAAAGAGAAGTCCTGGGACTATGGTCTAAATATAATAAGCCCAAAGGAAAACATTTTAAATATAACTCCAGGGGAGTTCCATCTTAAGGAGTCAACCCTATATCCATACTTTGATGGAGAGTCATCTAAAGGTGCTGACAAAAGGGACTATAGTGTGAAGGTATATAAATATAAGAGGCTTTTGCCCCTCAGGGATATTGTAAAGTCCAATGGCGATCCCATTCTAATGATGGGAGCTAAAGGTATATATGAATTAATCCATAACCCAGGATACCTTGAAGCAGTGGGAAACAAAATAAACTATATTGACCGGGAAAACAGAAGGCAGCTTCAGGATATAAAGGGTATTATGGTTGACTTTCCTCCCCATAGCATAATGGACGTATATCATGATTCCCTTCACTATATTGAAAATAATGAAAGGGTTCTCATAATACTCCTAGATGGCTTTAGCTATAGGCAATATAGATATGGCCTTACAAGGGGATACATGCCATTTCTTGAGGGGATAGCCGAACCTAAGATGGCTACAAGTGTATATAAGCCTATAACAAATGGGGGATTTGCAGCAATTATTACTGGACAGCCTCCAAGGGTAAATGGGGTTTATGATAGAAAGCATAGAGATTTAAAGACGGAGTCTATATTTGGAAGGGTAGAAAAAATGGGTAAAAAATCGGTTCTTGTGGAAGGGGATATAAAGATACTAAACACAGAAATTGAACCAATTTTAAATATAGATAGAAATGAAAATGGGACTAGAGACGATGAAATATTTGAGACAGCCCTAGAAGCAATGAGTAATGAGCCGGATTTACAGCTAGTTCATTTCCACAGTATAGACGATATGGGACATAAATATGGCGATACAGCTAAAGAGACCATGGAGGCCCTAAAAATAATAGATAGATATATAGGTGACCTTGCAGCAAATTGGGAGGGAAAGATAATAATAACCTCAGACCATGGAATGCATTCTACTTCCCAAGGGGGAAGTCATGGAGCCTTTAGATATGAGGATATGATTGTACCATACTTTTTTCTTGAAGGTGGGGAAAAATAATGAAGTTTAAAATAACCTTAACAATAATAATATTGGCTTTAATAGTTGGAATTACAGCTTTTATAAATTTTAAAACCCTAGAGGTGAAAAAGGATTTAGAGGAAAATGCACAATTTGTCATTAAGGACAATGGTGAGGAAATTGCCGTATTGGACATGAAGGAAATACAAAGCCTTGGCCCTAAGGAATTTAAGGCAAACCTTAAAAGTAGCGGAAAGGAAGCAATAACCTACACCTATACGGGGGTTCTCCTAAAGGATATATTTGAAAGATATAATATAAGCTTAATAGGCAGATCCTCCATAATAGTAAGGGCCATTGACGGTTACTCCGTAGCATTAGATATGGATAAGGTACTAGAGGATGATAATGTCTACCTGGCATATATGAGAGAGGGAGAAGCCCTAGGAAATAGAGAGGATGGGGGAAGAGGCCCCTACCAAATGATAATAAGTAAGGACCCCTTTAGCCAGTATTGGTGTAAATTTGCAATAGAGGCCGATGTAAAGTGATATCGGCTGTAGATATAGAGAACCTCTATTTTAAATATAGGGGCATGGAGGAATATATACTAGGGGGTATAGACCTTAAAATTGAACAGGGTGAGGTACTGGCCATCGTTGGCCTTAGTGGTAATGGAAAAAGCACACTATGCTACGCTTTAAATGGTATTATTCCAAACACCCTTAAGGGTGAGCTAAGGGGAAATATAAAAATTTTTGACCAACATGTTAAGGATATGAATAGGGCCGAGCTTGCCTCTAAAATAGGTGTAGTTTTCCAAGACCCTGATACCCAGCTATTTTCTCCTACCGTTGAGGATGAGATAGCCTTTGGACCGGAGAACCTTTGTTTACCTAGAGAAGAAATAGGAGCAAGGATTGACCACGTCCTAAAGCTGACTGGAATGGAAGCCTACAGATACGAAAATCCCAACAACCTTTCCGGGGGAGAAAAACAGTTGATTGCCCTTGGAGCAGTATTAAGCCTAGAACCTAATATTTTGGTCTTTGACGAAGCCATGGCTCAAATAGATGATGTGGGTAAGGAGAGAATAAAAGGGGTAGTTAAAAAGTTGAAGGATAGGGGAAAGACGATAATTATGATAGACCATGACTTCAATAATCTAGATATAGCCCACAGAGTAGTTCTATTAAAAAAGGGAAAACTATATGATTTTAAAGGGGAATTATAATCGATGGCCTATATAGAGGCGAGGAAGATGAGCTTTACATACCCAAAGGGTAAAAGGCCTGTTATTAATGACATATCGATAAAGGTATTTCAAAAAGATATTACAGCCATAACCGGCCATAATGGGGGAGGGAAGACCACACTTGGTAAGCTTTTAGGGGGTATACTAAAGCCCCTTAATGGGTCGGTTCTTATTTGTGGGAGGAATTCTAAGGATTTGAGTCTAGGGCAAATAGGGAAAAAAATAGGATATCTTTTTCAAAACCCAAGTCGTCAGATATTTACATCGAAGGTTGAAGAGGAGATATTATTTATAAGCAGGCTTAAAAAGCAACCAATGACTAGAGCCCAGAGAGAAATGGAAGAGATTTTACGGTTTTTTGACCTCTACTGCAAAAAAGATGAATACACCTTTAATTTAAGCTATGGAGAAAAACAGAGATTAGCCCTAGGAGCAATACTAGTAAACAGACCGGAATTCCTAATACTTGATGAACCTACAACGGGTCTGGATAAACTTAGGAAAGATACACTTTCTGAGTACTTAATAGAGCTTAATAGTAAAGGGGTGGGAATGATAATAATTAGCCATGATATGGACTTTATTAATACCCATGCTTCCAGGAGAATTGAGGTAGAGGGGGGAAGAATAATCTATGATGAAAGATAGAGCTTTAGACCCCAGAACAAAGCTGATAATTGTAATGTCCATATCCTCCCTATCGGTATTTATAAGGGAACCTAAATATCTAATAGCCATACTTGTCATAGCCCTATTTGTTAGTAAAATGATGAAAAGTGAAATATTTATGATTTTAAAAAAGCTGAGAAGGATTTTGAGTCTATTCATGGCTATGGTTTTAATTCAAAGCCTATTTATAAAGGGGGGAAATCCAATCATAGCCCTAGGAGAAATTACCCTGCTAACGGATGTTGGAATACTAAGGGCATTGGAATTTCTAATTCGCATATCTATTATTCTCCTATCAGCATCAATATTGATGACCTCTAGCTCAAGGGAGCTTCTTCAAGGACTTATAGAGTGGAGGATACCCTATGAAATTGCCTTTATGGTATCGGTAGGAATAAGGTTCTTGCCCTTACTTAGGGAAGAAATAGAGGATACACTTACGGCTGTACAGCTTCGTGGAATAGACATGGAAAAGCTGACCCTTAAAGAAAAAATTCACCTCTATTCCAACATATTCACCCCAGTAGTTACGGGAGCTATTCTAAAGTCCCAAAGTCTTTCTATAGCCATGGAATCTAGAGGCTTTAGGGCATACAACCATAGGACCAGCTACCTTAAACTGAGGATGAAGGCTAGAGATTATCTAATATCATCTTTTAGTATTCTAGTCTCTATATTGATAGCATGTTTATATATATTGAGGTAATTTTTCCCTCAACCATATAATATGTTAGGTAAAGTAGAAACTTTTAATCTTAGCACTATAAAACCACAGTGGGGAAGGAGGATAATGTATGAAGGTGTTTTCTGTATTTGGATATACGGGTTCTGGAAAGACAACAACCATAGAAAATATAATAAGAGAATTAAAAAGAAGGAGATATACTGTAGGTTCCGTAAAGGAGATTCATTTTGAAGCCTTTGCCATCGATACAGAGGGCAGCAATACCAACAGGCATAGGATGGCTGGAGCAGAGCTTGTAACAGCTAGGGGCTACTTTGAGACCGATGTTCTTTTTCCTGAAAAATTACCTATGGACAAGGTATTAAGCTTTTATGACCAGGATTATGTAGTATTAGAGGGGGTTACAGACTATAATCTACCCAAAATCCTTACGGCTAAAAGCATCTGTGAAATAGATGAGAAAATGGATGAAGGGGTATTTGCCATATCTGGTAAAATAGCAAATGAAATTGATTCATATGGGGATATACCGGTTATAAACAGCCTTGATAAAGTAGAAAGATTAGTTGACTTGATTGAAGAAAAGGTATTTAAAAAACTCCCCGACTTCGCCCCAAGATGCTGCTCTGGATGCGGACATGATTGTAGAACCCTTGGAGTTAAAATACTAAGAGGAGAGGCCAGTAGACATGACTGTATTCTTTCAAGTTCAAAAATAAAGCTGTTTATAGATGATAGGGAAATAGACATGGTACCCTTTGTACAGGATGTACTTACAAATGTTATAGATGGGGTAGTGAAGGAGCTTGAAGGATACAAAAAAAATTCTCAGATTAGAATAGAAATAGGTAACAACTATGATGGATAAGGATAAAATAATTATTCAAAGGGATATCCACTGCTATGATATAAAGAAAAGGTTCATAAGTAGAAAAAATGAAGTGTACCTAGTAGATGTGGAGAAAACAAGTGGTCAAATATTACCCTGTGTATTAAAAAAGTACAGTAACCCCAATAAAAGTAAATCGAAGGAGGCCTTTCTATTAAAGGTATTGGGTCAAAGAGGGCTTGATGTACCTAAAATATATTTTGAAGGCGATGACTACCTATTGTTAGAGTACATAGATGGAGAAACTTTCTTGGACGTAGTAACCAACTTAGAGAAAAGTCAAGGTGAAAATATACATTACACCAAGAACTATATGGTCTTATTTCAATTATTCAAATGGCTCCAGAACCTACAGCGTATTACAAAGGAAACCTTGGGTAAAAGCTATATTTTTATGGATATAAATTTTAGAAATTTCATCCTTAAGGATAAAATCTACGGAGTTGACTTAGAGGATTGCTCCTGTAAAGGATACAAGGAAATTGATGGGGGGAAATTCTGTGCATATTTACTAACGTATAACCCCTCCTTCACACCTTGGAAGAAGGCAGTAATAAAACAGGCACTAGATATAATGACCATAGAGTTTGGATATAATAGAGAAGTGCTGGAGAAAGAAATGAAAAGGGAACTTAGTAAAATTCAAAGTAGAAGAAATATGGAAATACCCATTAATATTAGTGAAGTATTCTTCCCTAGAAAATAGATGCCATCCAACCAAGATAATGTAAAAAATCGGGTAGGAGGGAATTTTAGTTTTGAGAGCTTTTTAGGGGAAATAATATGTCTAGAAGTGATATAGACATAGCAATTTTTCCTAAAAGATATCCCTTTGAAGACTATGGGAGATTTTGGCTTGATATTGAAGATATTGACGCTCTACTGCGATTTGATATAGTAGTAATTGCCAATGATACAGATAAAGAATTAATTGAAAACATCAAGAGGGAAGGAATAATAATATATGAAAAGAGTTAGACAAAAATATGAAAATAGCTTAAAGGCCCTAGCTAAATTAAAGGAGCTTCAGGATAAAAAAACACTAGATTCCGATATATTTCGTGATGCACTAATACAAAGATTTGAATTTACATTTGAACTAATATGGAAGCTTTTAAAGGCATATTTAGAAGAGGAGGGAATACAAAATATAAATTCCCCTAAATCTGTACTAAAGGCTGCATATGCTAACCACTTGATAAACGAAGAAAGTATCTGGATAGATATGTTAAAGGATAGGAATTTGACTTCCCATATATATACGGAAAAAACTGCAATTGAAATTAGTAGAAAAATTATAGATGACTATATTCCTCTGTTTAAAAGATTATTAGAGAAAATAGGAGCAATGGTATAATAAAATAGAAAGTTTTATCTAGAGATAATTGTTTCTAAGCTTTATAAGCTTTTAATACCGTCGACCTACAGTAGAGCAAAAAACCCCGGGGATCGACGGAAATATGCAAAGCACCTTAATCTATTGGTTTGTCTTATTTATAAGGGAATATTAATATTTGAAATGCTAAAATAGTGTGTTATAATAAAATATAGCATGGTTTATTTTTAAGGGTTTGACGGGTTTGTATAGTACCTATGAGGAATTGAAACAGTTTTTCTATTTGTTCACTTGTTATTTTCCAGCCCAGTTTGTATAGTACCTATGAGGAATTGAAACAATTTCGATACGTATGACAGAAATGATAAAGGTGAAGTTTGTATAGTACCTATGAGGAATTGAAACTACTAATTTGTGAACTAGTCAAGCCAAATTTCTAATTGTTTGTATAGTACCTATGAGGAATTGAAACATGCCTTCGATGATTTTTCTACAGGATTAAATTTCGAGTTTGTATAGTACCTATGAGGAATTGAAACCTGTTGTACTCGTTGCATCTACTGTACTAGAGGGTTTGTTTGTATAGTACCTATGAGGAATTGAAACTTCATAAGATTTACATCATGTGGCGTTAAATTTACTAGTTTGTATAGTACCTATGAGGAATTGAAACGATAAACGGAGATATAAAGATGTTTTCCATATTCTCGTTTGTATAGTACCTATAAGGAATTGAAACCTTCTCCTTCAAATTCTTTTTGTTCGTATGCTTCAACGTTTATATAGTACCTATGAGGAATTTAAATTGTCTAGTTTAAATGTATTAGATTGATTAGCTACTGAAATTAAGATAATAGTA